>DASYZR010000152.1 GCA_035945995.1 bacterium | reverse complement strand
TCCCGACGTTCACGTGCGGCTTCGTCCGCTCAAACTTCGCCTTCGCCATCGCCGGCCTCCCGTTTGCCCCGCGTCAGCGGGGTTTGCCCCGCGCCAGACGGGGCCGTTCGCCCCGCGCCAGACGGGGCCGTTCGCCCCGCGTCAGACGGGGCCGTTCGCCCCGCGTCAGACGGGGTTTGCCCCGTCAAAACGCGTCGATCAGCACTACCTCGGCTCCACGCGTCGTTATGCTTTGCCGCCCATGCCGGCCGACTCAGCGGCCGGCCACCTTGTCACTAAAGCCGGCCTTGATCAGCGTCTCCGCGATGCCGGCCGGCACTTCTTCGTAGTGCGAGAACTCCATGGTGTAGGTCCCCCGGCCCTGGGTGTTGGACCGCAGCTGCGTCGCGTACCCGAACATCTCGGCGAGCGGCACCTCCGCCTGCACGATGCGCAGGCCGCCGCGCTGTTCCATCGCCGAAATCCGGCCCCGCCGGGCGCTCAGGTCGCCGATCACGTCGCCCATGTACTGGTCGGGCGTAGTCACCTCGACCTTCATCACCGGCTCGAGCAGCACCGGCGCTGCGTTCTGCGCCGCCGCCTTGAACGCCATCGACCCGGCGATCTTGAACGCCATCTCGGACGAATCGACCTCGTGGTACGAGCCGTCGACGAGCGTCGCGCGCACGTCCACGACCGGATAGCTGGCCAGGACGCCGCTCTCCGTCGCCTCGCGCACGCCGGACTCGACGGCCGGGATGTACTCGCGCGGGATGCGTCCGCCAGTGATCTTGTCGACGAACTCGATGCCGGTGCCGCGCGGCAGCGGCTCCACTTCGAGCCAGACGTGGCCGTACTGACCGCGGCCGCCGGTCTGGCGAATGTAGCGCCCTTCGGCTTTGACGGCCTTGCGGATCGTCTCGCGGTAGGCCACCTGCGGCCGCCCGACGTTGGCCCCGACCTTGAACTCCCGGAGCAGACGGTCGGTGATGATCTCGAGGTGCAGCTCGCCCATGCCGGAGATGATCGTCTGGGCGGTCTCCGGATCGAACCGGACCTTGAACGTCGGATCCTCTTCCGCCAGCTTGGCGAGGGACGCGCTGAGCTTTTCCTCGTCGGCGTGGGTTTTCGGCTCGACGGCGACGGAGATCACCGGCTCGGGGAACTTGATCGACTCGAGCACGACCGGCTTGGCCTCGTCGCACAGCGTGTCGCCGGTCGTGGTGTCCTTGAGCCCCACCGCCGCGACGACGTTCCCGGCGGAGACGGACTCGATGTCCTCGCGGTGGTTCGCGTGCATCTGGAGGATCCGGCTCACGCGCTCGCGCCGATCGCGCGTCGCATTGTAGACGTACGATCCCGCGCTCAACGTCCCCGAGTAGACCCGGAAGTACGTCAGCTTGCCGACGTACGGATCGGTGACGATCTTGAAAGCCAGCGCGCAGAACGGCGCCGACGGATCGGCCGGGCGGGTTTCCTTGGCTTCGGTCTTGGGGTTCTCACCCTCGACGGGCGGGATGTCGAACGGGGACGGCAGGAAGTTCACGACCGCGTCGAGCAGCGGCTGGACGCCCTTGTTGCGGAACGCCGTGCCGCACAGCACCGGTGTGATCTTCGCCTCGATCGTGCCGCGCCGGATCGCCCCGAGGATCTCCTGCTCGGTGAGCGGCTTGCCCTCCAGGTACTTCTCGGTCAGGTGATCGTCGAGTTCGGCCGCCGCCTCGACGAGATGCCCCCGGTGCTCCTCCGCGAGCGCCCGGAGGTTCGCGGGAATCTCGGTCTCGTCGCTGCGCGTGCCGAGGTCGTCCGTGTACACGATCGCGGTCATGTGCACCAGGTCGACGGCGCCCTGGAAGCCGTCCTCGGCGCCGATCGGGATCTGCAGCGGGACCGCCTTGGCTTCCAGGCGGTCCCGAATCATGCCGAGCGTGCGGTAGAAGTCGGCTCCGGTGCGGTCCATCTTGTTAATGAAGACGACGCGCGGGACGCCGTACCGGTCCGCCTGGCGCCAGACCGTCTCCGACTGCGGCTGGACGCCTTCCACCGCGCTCAGGATCACCACCGCGCCGTCGAGCACGCGCAGCGAGCGCTCCACCTCGGCGGTGAAGTCCACGTGGCCGGGCGTGTCGATGATGTTGATGCTGTGGCCGCGCCACACACACGTCGTCGCCGCGGACGTGATCGTGATGCCGCGCTCGCGCTCCTGGATCATCCAGTCCATCGTCGCGGAGCCCTCGTCGACCTCGCCGAGGCGGTGCGTCCGCCCCGTGTAGAACAGGATGCGCTCGGTCGTCGTGGTCTTGCCCGCGTCGATGTGGGCGATGATCCCGATGTTCCGGATTTTGTCGAGCGAGACTTGAGCCGTCATGTTGACCTTCTTCGTCTCCAGCTGCGTGACCATGGACCCCCGAACCCTACCACCGATAATGGGCGAAGGCTTTGTTGGCCTCCGCCATCTTGTGCGTGTCCTCGCGCCGCTTCACCGCGGCGCCCGTGTTGTTGCTCGCGTCCAGGATCTCGGCCGCGAGCTTTTCCCGCATCGTCCGGCCCGGCCGCTGCCGGGCATACGTCACGAGCCAGCGCATACCGAGGGAAACCCGGCGCTCGGGCCGCACCTCGACCGGCACCTGGTAGGTCGCGCCGCCGACGCGCCGCGGCCGCACCTCGAGCACCGGCATGATGTTGTGCAGCGCCGCCTCGAGCGTCTTGGCCGGCTCCTTGCCGCCCTTGTCCTTCAGCGAATCGAGCGCGCCGTACACGATCCGCTCGGCGAGGCTCTTCTTCCCCCGCGTCATGACTTTGTTGACCAGCCGTGTCACCGACGGGCTGCTGTACACCAGGTCTCCCACGACCGTCCGGCGCGGCACCGATCCCTTGCGCGGCATCTACGCCACCCCCGCCTGCTTGGGCCGCTTGGCCCCGTACTTGGACCGGCCCCGCCGGCGGTCTTGCACGCCCGCGGAGTCGAGCGTCCCCCGGATGATGTGGTACCGGATGCCCGGCAGGTCCTTGACGCGGCCGCCGCGGATCAGCACCACCGAGTGCTCCTGGAGGTTGTGGCCGATGCCCGGGATGTAGGCGGTGACCTCCACCCCGTTCGTCAGCCGGACGCGGGCGATCTTCCGGAGCGCCGAGTTCGGCTTCTTCGGCGTGATCGTCCGCACCTGAATGCACACGCCCCGCTTTTGCGGACAGAACTCCAGCGCGGGGGACTTGCTCTTCGAGGGCTCGACCCTCCGTCCCAGGCGCAGCAGCTGGCTGATTGTCGGCACGCGTGCCCCTCCTCGACACTTCGATCGGTCCACGTACTTGCACGGAGCGCAGCATACCCCCGGACGGGACCGTCATTCAGCCGCCCAGGGGTGATGGCGATGCCGGCGGCCGGACTTCCGGCCGGGTTATCGCGCGCTTCTCTGTGTGCGGTCAGACATGCGCCATACGTGGTGCCGGAGATGGCACCCTGCGGCGCAATCCGGCGTTTCTTGCCCCTTACTGGGGCCCGAGGATCGCCGCGGCGGCAGCGCCGACCGCGATCCCGCACGCTCGGCCGAGCGCTGCCATGGAGGGCACTTCGACGACTTCTACACCGTGCTCCCGGGCCGACCGGAGCAAGGGCTCCGTCACCCGGCGATCGGCATCCAGCGCGACGAATACCACCCGCGCCTGACCGCGGCTGATCGCCTTCGCCGTCTGGTTCGTGCCGACCGCACGTTGCGACGCCGCTTTCAGACGCTCCACATCCACGACCGCTCGACCAAGCAATTATACTCGGGGCCCGGAAGGGTGTCAACCACTTGAACGGACGTCGAAACGCGGCTAGAGTACAGGCGTCGCCGTGGGAACCTTTCGCCACGCCATCGAGCTAGGCGCCGGGCCAACCGGTCCATTTGAGGCCCTCGAGGCCTTGGTGGACACAGGGGCCACCTATACGACCGTTCCGGCGGCCGTCCTCCAGCGGCTCGGCGTCACGCCCCACGCTCAGGAGACGTTTGTCCTCGCGGACGGCCGCCGTATTGCGCGCGCCCTTGGACGTGCGTGGGTACGGATCAACGGACGCGAGGAGTCGACCGTCGTCGTATTCGGCGAGGACGGCACTCCGGTGCTCCTGGGAGCCTACACTCTGGAAGGACTGCGGCTTGGCGCCGATCCGGTCAACCGCCGGCTCGTTCCTTTGCCTGAACTGTATCTGCTTTAGGTCAAGAACCCACAGCGTCCGGGCGGCCCGAGCGATTGCCGCCGCGCAACGAGCCCAAACTCGATCAATTTGATCATGTATGGCCGAATACGGTTATTGTCTGATCGACAAGCTGCCGGTCCTGTGTCCGAGGAACCGCGCCGCCGCGTCGGCCGCCGCCGGGGCCGCAACGATCCCGTAGTGGTTCGCGTCGATCTCGACCACCGCACTGCCCGGCACGCCGCGCCGGAAGGCGGCGACATCGTCGTCCATCACGAGGTACGGGCCGCCCGGCACGAGCGGGCGCGCCGCGCGCAGCAGCAACACCGGCATGGTAAGCGCCGGCCACCCGGACGAGATGCGGCGGGCCCTCCTCACGGAGGGCCCGCCACGAAGCACCTGCCGACGGTTCTTGTCTCTACGTCAGGCCTTCCACCGCCACCTTGACCGAACGGTACCGCTGCATCCCGGTCCCGGCGGGGATCAGCTTGCCGATGATCACGTTCTCCTTGAGGCCGAGCAGCGGATCGACCTTGCCCTTCGTCGCCGCGTCGGTGAGCACCCGGGCCGTCTCCTGGAAGGAGGCGGCGGACAGGAAGCTCTCGGTGGCCAGCGACGCCTTGGTGATGCCCAGCAGCACCGGCCGCGCCGTCGCCGGTTCCTTGCGCGACGCCATGGCCGTCGCGTTCTGCTCTTCGAGCGCGAACACGTCCACGAGCTCGCCCGGCAGAAACTCGGTCCCACCCGGCTCCTCGACCTTCACCCGCCGCAGCATCTGGCGGACGATGATCTCGATGTGCTTGTCGTTGATGTCGACGCCCTGCGACCGGTAGACGCTCTGGATCTCCTGGACCAGGTAGCCCTGCACGGCGGCGAGGCCCTTGATGCGGAGGATGTCGTGCGGATTGACCGACCCCTCGGTGAGCTGGTCGCCCGCGGCCGCGCGATCGCCGTCGGCCACCCGCACCCGGACGCCGTACGCCACCGGATATTCCCGTTCGTCGTCCCGCCCGGCCAGCGTGATGATGCGGTTGCCCTTGCTCTCCGAGAGAGCGGCCTTGCCGTCGATCTCCGCGATCACGGCCTGGCCCTTCGGCCGCCGGGCCTCGAACAGCTCCTCGACGCGCGGCAGGCCCTGCGTGATGTCGAACCCCGCCACACCGCCGGTGTGGAACGTCCGCATCGTGAGCTGCGTGCCGGGCTCGCCGATCGACTGCGCGGCGATGATCCCGACCGCCTCGCCGATCTCCACCAGCTTGCCGGTCGCGAGGTTGCGGCCGTAGCACTTGGCGCAGATCCCGAAGCGGGTCTTGCAGGCCAGCACCGAGCGCACGACGACCGAGGTGACCCCCGCCTCCTCGACCGCCTCGGCGGCGGTCTGGTCGATCTCCTGCCCCGCCTCGAGCAGCACTTTCTTGCTCCGCGGCGCCAGCACGTCCTCGGCCGCCACGCGGCCCGCGATCCGGTCGGCCAGCGAGACCACGGTCTGCGAGCCGTCCACGACCGGCGTCATCTCGACCCCGGAGGTCGTATGGCAGTCGTCTTCGCGGACGATCACGTCCTGCGCCACGTCCACCAGCCGGCGCGTCAGGTACCCGGACTCGGACGTGCGGATCGCCGTGTCCGCGAGCCCCTTGCGCTGGCCGTGCGTGCTGATGAAGTACTCCAGCACCGTCAGGCCCTCGCGGAAGTTCGCCTTGATCGGCAGATCGATGATCCGCCCGCTGGGGTCGGTCATGAGCCCCCGCATCCCGGCGAGCTGGCGGATCTGCTGAATGTTGCCCCGGGCTCCCGACTGGGCCATCATGTACAGCGGGTTGAAGGGGTCGAACGTGCCGAGCATCTTCCGCGTGATCGTCTCCGTGGCCTCGGTCCACACGTCGATCGTCTTGAGGTACCGTTCCTCGTCGGTGATCAGGCCGCGCCGGTACTGGGTGTCGATCGCGTCGACGTCCTTGTCGGCCTTGGCGAGAATCTCTTCCTTTTCCTTCGGGATGACGATGTCCGAGAGCGCGATCCCGCTGCCGCTCACGGTCGCGAAATGAAACCCCAGATCCTTGATGCTGTCGAGGAGCTGGACCGTCTTGGTGGAGCCGAGCCGGCTGTACGCCTCCGAGACGATCTGCGAGAGGATCTTGCGGTCGCAGATCTCGTTGATGAACCGCAGCTCCTCCGGGATGGCCTCGTTGAAGATCACCCGGCCGACCGTCGTCTCGACGAGCTCGCCGTCGTGGCTGAGCCGCACCTTGACTTTCGCGTGCAGGTCGACCACGCCGCTCTCGTACGCGAGCACCACCTCGTCGGGCCGGCTGAACACCTTGCCCTCGCCCCTCGCCCCCGGGCGCTCCAGCGTCAGGTAGTAGCAGCCGAAGACGATGTCGCGCGTGGGGGAGGTGATCGCGCGGCCGTAGGCCGGCGACAGGATGTTGTACGCCGAGAGCATGAGCACGCGCGCCTCGGCCTGCGAGGCCGCGGAGAGCGGCACGTGCGCCGCCATCTGGTCGCCGTCGAAGTCGGCGTTGTAGGCCGTGCAGACGAGCGGATGCACCTGGATCGCCTTGCCCTCGATGAGCACCGGCTCGAACGCCTGAATCCCCAGGCGGTGGAGCGTCGGGGCGCGGTTCAACAGCACCGGATGCTCGTGCACGACCTCCTCGAGCACGTCCCACACTTCGGGCCGCGCCCGTTCCACCATCCGCTTCGCGCTCTTGATGTTCTGGCTGAGCCCGCGGTCGACGAGCTTCTTCATCACGAACGGCTTGAAGAGCTCGAGCGCCATCTCCTTGGGCAGCCCGCACTGGTGCAGCCGGAGGTTCGGCCCCACGACGATCACCGACCGCCCGGAGTAGTCGACGCGCTTGCCGAGCAGATTCTGGCGGAACCGCCCCTGCTTGCCCTTCAGCATGTCGGACAGCGACTTGAGCGGCCGGTTGTTCGGCCCCGTCACCGGGCGGCCCCGGCGGCCGTTGTCGATGAGGGCGTCCACGGCCTCCTGCAGCATCCGCTTCTCGTTGCGCACGATGATCTCGGGCGCGCCGAGGTCGAGGAGGCGCTTCAGCCGGTTGTTGCGGTTGATCACCCGGCGGTAGAGATCGTTGAGATCGCTCGTCGCGAACCGGCCGCCGTCCAGCTGCACCATCGGGCGCAGGTCGGGCGGGATCACCGGGACCACGTCGAGGATCATCCAGTCCGGCGTGTTGCCGCTCTTGCGGAAGGCCTCCACGACCTCCAGCCGCTTGAGGATCTTCATCCGCTTCTGGCCGCCCGCGGTCTTGAGCTCCGCGCGCAGCTTCTTCTGGGTCTGGTCGAGGCTGAGCTCGCGCAGGAGCTCCTTGATCGCCTCCGCGCCGATGCCGGCGTGGAAGGCCGTGCCGTGCTTCTCGCGCAGCTCGCGGAAGTCGGCTTCGCTGAGCAGCTGTCCCCGGCTTAGGCCTTTAATCGTCCCCGGATCAGTAACGACGTAGGCGGCAAAGTACACAACCCGTTCGAGGGCCCGGGGGGACATGTCGAGCAGCAGGCCGATGCGGCTCGGCACGCCCTTGAGGTACCAGATGTGGCAGACGGGCGCCGCGAGCTCGATGTGGCCCATCCGCTCGCGGCGCACCTTGGCCCGGGTCACCTCGACCCCGCACCGGTCGCAGACGATCCCCTTGAAGCGTATGCGCTTGTACTTGCCGCAGTGGCACTCCCAGTCCTTGGTCGGGCCGAAGATGCGCTCGCAGAACAGCCCGTCGCGCTCCGGCTTGAGCGTGCGGTAGTTGATCGTCTCCGGCTTCTTGACCTCGCCCCGGGACCACTGGCGGATCTGGTCGGGGGAGGCCAGCCCGATCTTGACCGCGTCGAAGTTGTTGACGTCCTGCATCGCGTTAATACTCCTCGACGAGGGCTTCCTCGCCCTCGAGGTTGATGCCGAGGGCACGGGCCGTCTCGGCGATGTCTTCCTCGATTTCCTTGAGCTCGATCTCCTTCTTGTCCTCGCTCAGGACCTTGACGTCGAGGCAGAGGCTCTGCAGCTCTTTGACGAGGACCTTGAAGGATTCGGGCACGCCCGGCTCTTGAATGTTCTCGCCCTTGACGATCGCCTCGTACGTCTTAACGCGCCCCACGACGTCGTCGGACTTGACCGTGAGCAGCTCCTGGAGGGTGTTCGCGGCGCCGTAGGCCTCGAGCGCCCAGACCTCCATCTCACCGAACCGCTGGCCGCCGAACTGGGCCTTGCCCCCCAGCGGCTGCTGGGTGATCAGCGAGTAGGGGCCGGTGGACCGCGCGTGAATCTTGTCCTCGACGAGGTGCAGCAGCTTCATCATGTAGATCTGGCCGACCGTGACCTCCTGATCGAACGGGGCGCCGGTCCGTCCGTCGTAGAGGCGCACCTTGCCCGTCTCGTCGACGTGCACCCGCCCGCCGCCGTCCGTCTCCGCAGCCTTCGATAGAAGATCGCGGATCTCGTTCTCGCGCGGGCCGTCGAAGACCGGCGTCTCCGCGTAGAACCCGAGCAGCTGCGCGGCCCAGCCGAGGTGCGTCTCCAGCACCTGGCCGACGTTCATCCGGGACGGCACGCCGAGCGGATTCAGCACGATGTCCACCGGCGTCCCGTCCGGCAGGTACGGCATGTCCTCGGAGGGGAGGATCTTGCTGATCACGCCCTTGTTGCCGTGCCGGCCGGCCATCTTGTCGCCGACGGTGATCTTCCGCTTCTGCGCGACGTAGACCCGGACCAGCTGGTTGACGCCGGGCGACAGCTCGTCACCGCTCTCGCGCGCGAAGACCTTGACCGCGACGACCTTGCCCTTCTCCCCGTGCGGCACCTTGAGCGACGTGTCGCGCACTTCGCGCGCCTTCTCGCCGAAGATCGCGCGCAGGAGGCGCTCCTCCGCGGTCAGCTCCGTCTCGCCCTTCGGCGTGACCTTGCCGACCAGGATGTCGCCGCTGCGCACCTCCGCGCCGATGCGGATGATGCCGCGCTCGTCGAGGTCGCGCAGCGCCTCCTCGCCGACGTTGGGGATGTCGCGCGTGATCTCTTCCGGCCCGAGCTTCGTGTCGCGGGCCTCGACCTCGTACTCCTCGATGTGGATGCTGGTGAAGAGGTCGCGCTGCACGAGGCGCTCGCTGATCAGAATCGCGTCCTCGTAGTTGTAGCCCTCCCACGGCATGAACGCGACCAGCACGTTGTGCCCGAGGGCCAGCTCGCCCTGGTCCGTGCACGGCCCGTCGGCGATCACGTCGCCGACCTGGACCCGCTCGCCGACCTCGACCACCGGCCGCTGGTTGATGCACGTGCCCTGGTTGCTCCGCTGGAACTTGACGAGGCGGTACGTCCGCTCCTTGCCGCGGTCCGGCTTCACGACGATCTGATCGCCGGCGACGCTGGCGATCTCGCCGGTCTCCCGGGCGACCAGGACGGCGCCGGAGTCCACCGCGGAGCGGTGCTCCATCCCGGTGCCGACGAGCGGCGCCTCGGTGCGCAGCAGGGGCACGGCCTGGCGCTGCATGTTGGACCCCATGAGGGCCCGGTTGGCGTCGTCGTGCTCGAGGAACGGGATGAGCGCCGTCGCGACGCTGACGATCTGCTTCGGCGACACGTCCATGTAATCGATCTTGTCCGGCGGCACCAGCACGATGGCGCTGCCGTGCCGCGCGGTGACGCGCGACTCGCTGAGCTTGCCCTCGGCGTTCATCTTGGCGTTCGCCTGAGCGATCGTGTACTTCTCCTCGTCGTCCGCGGTGAGGTATTCCATCGACCGCGTGACGCGGCCGTCCCGGACCTTGCGGTACGGGGTCTCGATGAACCCGTAGGGATTGACCCGCGCGAACGTGGCCAGCGACGAGATCAGGCCGATGTTCGGGCCTTCCGGCGTCTCGATCGGGCACATCCGCCCGTAGTGCGAGGTGTGCACGTCGCGCACCTCGAACCCGGCCCGCTCGCGGCTGAGGCCGCCCGGCCCGAGGGCGGACAGCCGGCGCTTGTGGGTGAGTTCGGCCAGCGGATTGGTCTGGTCCATGAACTGCGAGAGCTGGCTCGACCCGAAGAATTCTTTGATCGACGCCACGACCGGCCGGATGTTGATCAGCACCTGCGGCGTGATGGCGGCCGTGTCCTGGATCGTCATCCGCTCGCGGATGACGCGCTCCATGCGCAGCATGCCGATCCGGAACTGGTTCTGCAGCAGCTCGCCGACCGACCGCACCCGCCGGTTGCCGAGATGGTCGATGTCGTCCGGCCGGCCCTGCCCGTTCTTCAGCGCCAGCAGGTAGCGGATGATCTCGACGATGTCCTTGGAGCGCAGCACGCGCCCCTCGGGACCCGGCGTCGGCTCCGGCTTGAACCCGAGCTTCTTGTCGAGCTTGTACCGGCCGACGCGGCCGACGTCGTAGCGCCGCGGGTCAAAGAACAGCGTGTTGAGGAGCGTCCGGGCGCTCTCGATCGTCGGCGGATCACCCGGCCGCAGCCGCCGGTAGATGCCGAGCAGCGCGTCGTCCGCCGTCTTGGTCTCGTCCTTGGCGAGCGTCACCTTGATCGCGTTGTCCTGATCGTACAGCTTGAGGATGGCGTCGTCGTCGCCGTACTTGAGCGCCCGCAGCAGGACCGTCACCGGGAGCTTGCGCGTCCGGTCGATGCGCACGTAGACGATGCTGTTGGCGTCGATCTCGAACTCGAGCCACGCGCCCCGATGGGGAATCACGGTCGCGGTCGGCAGCAGATGGCCGTTCGCGTCCGGCGACATGCTGTAGTACACGCCCGGCGAGCGGACGAGCTGGCTCACCACGACGCGCTCGGCGCCGTTGATGACGAAGGTCCCCTGCTCGGTCATCAGCGGGAAGTCGCCCATGAAGACTTCCTGCTCCTTGACCTCGCCGGTCTCCCGGATCACCAGGCGCACCTGGACCTTGAGCGCCGCGCTGTAGTTGTAGTCGCGCTCCCTGCAGTCCTCGACCGAGTACTTCAGCTGCTCGAACCGGTACCCGTCGAAGTCGAGCGTCAGATCGCCGTTCTCCGATTCCTGGGCCGCGCCGCGGCGCCGGCGGCCGACGGCGAAGTGCAATTCCAAGTTTCCGGTGAAGTCCTTGATGGGGGAGATCTCGTTGAAGACCTCCCGGATGCCGTCCCGCAAAAACCACTTGAACGACTCCCGCTGGATCTCGACCAGGTTCGGGACGTCGAGCACGTCCTGGATCTTGGCGAAGCTCACGCGGCTGCGCCGGCCCCGGCGCGACACGCGCACCTCGCCGAGCCCGCGGACGGTCCGGGACGAGGAATGCGACGGCGGCGTCGGCGGCGGCGCCTGAAGCAGGGCTACGGGCGCGCGCTCGGCCTTCGTGTCGAGCACGATCGTCCGGGTCAGCTTCGGACGGCCGGTCCCGGCGGGCCGCGCGGCCGGCCGCTGGAGCGGGCCGCGCAGATTGTCCTTGACGGTGAGGCGCATGGCCGCCGGTTTGGCCTTGCCGGCCCGGCGGGCGGTTGCGGCTCTGGTTCTGGGCTTGGGCGACGCGGTCTTCCCCTTCACCCTGTTCGCCTCCGTGTTGCAACAGATCGCGCCGTTGATCCCGGCGGCAGTGGATCCGAGGCGCCGCCGACCGACGCGTTCAGATACGAGCATACGAGACAGCCCAAAACGGACATGGGCACACCTCGCCCCATGTCCGGATGGCTAGCTGGGACCCTCAGCATACAAATAACGGCACAGCTCGCGGCATTGAGGAGTAAACTACATTATACTGTCGTCGACACGACCCGTCAATAGAGACCGGACCGCGCCCCCCATCTCCCCAATGGCCAAGGGCGGGCGAGCCGCCAGCCCCCGAGCCGCGCCCCCTACTTGATCTCGACCGTGGCGCCGACCTCGGTCAGTTTGGCCTTGATCGTCTCGGCTTCTTGCTTGGCCACCTTCTCCTTCACCGGCTTGGGAGCGCCGTCGACCAGATCCTTGGCCTCCTTGAGGCCGAGACCGGTCAGCTCGCGGACCACCTTGATCACCTGGATCTTCTTGTCCCCGACCGCGGTGAGCACGGCGTCGAACTCCGTCTGCTCCTCGACCGGCGCCGCGGCACCGGCGCCGGCGCCGGCACCCGCGGGAGCCATCGCCATCATCGGCGCCGCCGCGCTGACGCCAAACTTCTCCTCCAGCGCCTTCACCAGCTTCGAAAGGTCGAGGGCCGACAGGTCCCCGATCTCATCCACGATCTTTTCCACCGTCGCGCGTTCCGCCATGCTCATCCCCTCCTGGGAACCTTGTGCCCCGCCCTCCTCTTGCCGACGCCGCGCTCACGGGTCGCGCGCGCCGATGACGCTACGCTTCCGTCTTCACCGCCGGGACAGATCTGTCCGCCGCCTCGGGTTCCGGCGACGCCTCGACGGGCCCACCCTCCCCTGCCGGGGACAGGCCGGCGGGGGGCTGCTGGTCCGCCGGCCTGCCTTCCCCTGCCGGGGACTCGTCCGCCGGCCTGCCCCCGGCAGGGGGGGCCGTGGGGGAGGCGGACTCGCTTGCCGCCTCGTCCGCCGTGGCCGCGGGGGAGGCGGACTCGCCGGCCGCCTCACGCTGCTTGCGCAGCGCCTCGAGGGCCGTCACCAAACCGCGCGGCGCCGCGGAGAGCACGCTGACCAGCGCGAACAGGGGGCCCTGCACGGCGCCGACCACCCGCGCCAGCAGTTCCGGCTTGGTGGGCAGCGTCGCCAGCGCCTGCACGCCCGCGGCGTCGAGGGTCTGGCCCTCGACCACGCCGCCTTTGATCGCGAGCTTGCGGAACTGCCGGATGAAGTCCTGAAGCAGCCGCGCCGGCGCGCCGGGGTCGTCGTTGCCAAAGACGACCGCCGTCGGCCCGGTCAGGTACGGATCGAGCCCGGCAACACCGGCCCGCTCGGCCGCCCGGCTGAGCAGCGTGTTCTTGGCCACGCGGTACTCGAGCGACGCGCCGCGGAGCTTGCCGCGCAGCGTCCCGATCTCGCCGACACTGAGGCCGCGGTAGTCGGTCAGGATCACAATCGACGAGGCCCTCAGGCGCTGCTCGAGCGCCTCGACTTCGGCGACCTTGTCCGGTCTCGGATCCGTCATCCACGCCTCCCGGTAAAGAAAAAAGCCCCCCGTAGACGGCGGAGCCTCCCAAGCGGGAGCCTCGGCGGGCGGTCCCCTCTCGGACCTTTAGGCGAACGGCGCGCCGGCCTGCCCTCTCCGGGGGCCAGACCGGAACCGTTCACACCCGCTGTCTACGGCCTATGCGGTTGCGCGCCCCATGGTAGCATCGCCCGACCCGCCCGTCAACCGGGCGCACGGCGCGGATCGGGTGCTACGCGGGCGCGGCCACCTGCGCCTTCGCGGGATCGATCTTGATACCCGGGCCCATCGTCGTGCTGATGGACACACTCCGGAGATATTGCCCCTTCGCCGACGACGGCTTCGCCCGCACGACGGCGTTGATCAGTGTATCGAAGTTCTCCGCCAGCGCGTCCGCGGGAAACGACGCCTTGCCGATCACCGCGTGGATGATCCCGGTCCGGTCCACCCGGTACTCGATCTTCCCGCCCTTGGTCTCGCGGACGGCGCGCGCGATGTCGAACGTAACCGTCCCCGCCTTCGGATTCGGCATCAGGCCGCGCGGGCCCAGGACGCGGCCGAGGCGCCCCACGACGTTCATCACGTCGGGCGTCGCGATCGCCACGTCGAAGTCGAACCACCCGCCCTGTACCTTCGCGGTGAATTCTTCGAGCCCCACGTAGTCGGCGCCGGCCTCCTGCGCCTCCTTGACTTTGTCGCCCTTCGCGAAGACGAGCACCCGGACGGACTTACCGGTGCCGTGCGGCAGCACGACCGTCCCGCGGACCTGCTGATCGGCCTGCTTCGGGTCGATGCCGAGCCGGACGTGGGCCTCGACCGTCTCGTCGAACTTGGCGTGCGGCAGCTGTTTCAAGGCCGCGACGGCCGCCTGCGGCTCGTACAATGTCTCGGGGGCGACGAGTTTGACCGCCTCGCGATAGCGCTTGCCGTGCTGCGCCATGATGTCTCCTCTCTACCCGACCTCGATGCCCATGCTGCGCGCCGTTCCTTCGATCATCCGCGTCGCGGCCTCGATGTCCCGCGCGTTGAGGTCAGGCATCTTCGTCTCGGCGATCTCACGAATCTGCTGCCGCGTCACCCGGCCGACCTTCTTCTTGTTCGGCTCGCCGGACGCCGTCTCCAGACCGGCCGCCTTCTTCAGCAAGATTGAGGCCGGCGGCGTCTTCGTGACGAACGTAAAGGTGCGGTCGGCGTAGATCGTGATCTCGACCGGCACGACCGTCCCGGCCTGCCGCGCCGTCCGCTCGTTGTAGGACTTGCAGAACTCCATGATGTTGACGCCGTGCTGCCCGAGCGCCGGCCCCACGGGCGGCGCCGGCGTGGCCTTGCCGGCCGGGATCTGCAGTTTGACGATCGCGACGACTTTCTTCATTGCGGTGACGCCCCCCGGGCTAGATCTTCTCGACCTGCGCGAAGTCGAGTTCGACCGGCGTCTCCCGGCCGAAGATCGACACGAGCACGCGGACCTTCTCCTTCTCCGGCAAGATCTCGTCGACGACGCCGCTGAAGTCCATGAACGGCCCGGAGTTGATGCGGACCGCGGAGCCCTTCTGGTAGGTGATCCGGAACTTCGGCGTCTCGTCGCCGAGCTGCTTTAAGATTGTCTTGACCTCGCGATCCTGCAGCGGCAGCGGCTTGGCGCCCGAACCGACGAACCCCGTGACGCCGGGCGTGTTCCGCACGACGTACCACGAGTCGTCGTCCATGATCATCTCCACCAGCACGTACCCCGGAAAGACCTTTTTCTTCGCGATCCGCCGCTTGCCGTCTTTGATCTCGATTTCGTCCTCGGTGGGGACCAGGATCCGGAAGATCTTGTCCGCCTGACCCATCGAGGTGATCCGCCGTTCCAGGTTGGTGCGCACCTTGTTCTCGTACCCGGAGTACGTGTGGATCACGAACCACCGGGAGCCCCGCGCCGCGCGGGCCGCCTCGTCCTCCGAGGGCGCCTCGCCCGCTGCCAGCGCGTCGGGCGGCACCTCCACCGTGCCCTCGGCGCTCGGCGGCGTCTGTGCTCCGGCGGGCTCCGCCGCCTCCGGGGCTTCCGCTTCCTCGCCCGGGGGAACCATCACCCCGACCGACGATTCGGGCGCCTCCGACCCGGCCGGCCGCGACGGCTCCACCGGCCGTGCGGTCTTCTCCCCGCGCTCCTCGTCCTCGGGTTCGTCCCGGAACAGCTGCTGCGCGAGGGTGGCGGCGTCGGGTTTGGTGCCCTGCGGGCGGTTGCGTTCGTCTGACATGCGACTGTCGGTTACCGGGCCTTCAAAATTGGTTCGAGCAGTTTCGCAAAGACCACATCGATCCCGGCGAGGTACGCCGCGGTCACAACGAGGACGAACACGACGACCACCGAGGACGCGATCACGGCCTTGCGATCCGGCCAGGCAACGCGGTTCATTTCGGCCCGGACATCCTTGAGGAACTGTAGCCCCGCCTCGACCGAACGCGGCAGGCGGCGCGGCGCGGCGCGAACCGGCCGCGGCCGCTCGGGGGTCTGCACCCGCGCGGCCGGCTTCCCCACGATCGGCCCGGTGGCTCCTTCTGATCCTCGCGCCATGAGATGCCCCCAAACAAAAAAAGACTGCCTTGCCGCGTCCCGCCTCATTATAACAGCGGCCGTTCCGATGTCAACGCCGCCGGCCGCCGCAGGCGCCGCCCGTCGAGGCGCGGACATAAACGACGGTGCGGCCTTGCCGCTCCGGGGCGGGGGGAGAAGGGCATGCCCCCGAAGCAACGCAACCGCACCGTCTTCGAACTGTGGGGGCTCTCGCCCCCAATCGTTACTATCCCCCCGCCGTCTGGGGCCTAAACATCCGCGGCCGGGATATTTTCCTCGAGTTCCGGGTTCCCCTCAGGGCGCCAGCCAGACCGACCGGAGCCGCACCATGCCGTCCGGCTGCGGAACGAAGCCGCGCACGTGGGTGCCGACCAGCTTGTACTCCTTGGGATAGAACAGGAAGACGTACGGCACGTCGTCGGCCACGATGCGGCCGACGTCCGTATAGGCGCGGCGGCGCTGCGACATGTCGCCGAGCAGGCGCGCCCCGTCGAGCAGCACCGTCGCGCGGTCGCTCACGTACCCCGCCAGGTTGAGCCCCCCGATCCCGGTCTGCGTGACGAACGGATAGACGTCGAAGTCCGGGTCCGGCCGGCCGCTCCAGATGCTGAGCGTCGCCTGATGCTGGAGCTTTTGCATCGTCGCCAAAAAAGCTCCACCCTCCAGGATCTGGATCTCCACGTGGATGCCGGCATCGGCGGCCATGGATTGGATCGCCTGTGCAATGGACGCGTCCTGCTGGCCGGTGCTCGCCAGCAGCAGGGTGAAGGTGAACCCGCCCGGGTGGCCGGCCTGCGCCAACTTCTCCTTGGCCAGCGCGACGTTCCGCGCCGGCACCGGAATCGACGGATCGAACGCCGGCGTGCCGTTCGGGAAGAACGACCGCGCGGGATAGGCCGCGCCCCGCAGGACGGCGTTGGCCAGCACCTGCCGGTCGATCGTCAAACTGAGCGCCTGCCGGAGCAGCTTGTTATCGAACGGGGGCCGGGTCACGTTGAGCGGCATCGCGTTCCACTGGAACGGGCCGCGCTCGAGCAGCCGGAACGTGGCGCCGGGCCGGGCCGCTTCTGTGGCGAGCTCGGGCACCTGGGGCAGCGGCACGTTCGCCACGATGTCCACGTCGCCGCTTTTTAAGTTCGCGATCCGCGCCGGATCACTCGTGATGGGCCGAAACACGAGACGGTCCGCGTACGGGAGCCCCTTGGCCCAGTAGCCGGGGTTCCGCTCGAACGTGGTGTGGTCTTGGGGCACGCGCTCGACGAACCGGAACGGCCCCGTGCCGACCGGGTGCTGCGTAAAGTTCATGCCCTCTTTGGCGAGCGCCGCCGGCGAGAGCATCATGCCGGCGCGGTCCGTGAGCGCGTAGAGCAGCGGACTGTACGGCCGCTCCATCACGACCTGGACCGTGGACGGATCGACGACGACGACGCGCTGCACCGGCCGCATCTCGGCCTTTCGGATCGGCGGAAACTTCGGGTCCAGCATCCGGTCGAAGTTGACTTTGACCGCCTCGGCGCCGAACGGCGTGCCGTCGTGGAACGTGACGCCCTGCCGCAGCTTGAACACCACCGTCCGGCCGTCGGGTGACACCGTCCACGACGTCGCCAGCACCGGCACGATCGTCAGGTGTTCGTCCGTGTCGACGAGTTTGTCGAAGACGTTCTGGTAGGGCTGACGGTCGATCGCCGCGCCGGACAGATGAGGATCGAGCGTCACGAGATCGCCGCTGATCGCCACCCGCAGCGTGCCGCCCCGGCGCACGCCCTGCGCCGCGGCCATCGAAGCCGAGCCGATTCCGAGCGCCGCGGCCACCATCATGGCCATCGCCCTGCGCAGCACCGAATCACCTCCAGGTTGATTGACGCCCGTCCGGCGCGTCTTGATCGTTCGGGGAGGATCGGCGCGGCCCTTCCCGTAGTCCATTCCCGACGCGACCGGTCAGGAGGTCCCCATGGAGATCGTCCGTGCCCAGCGTACCCAGGCCCGGCCCACCGACACGCCGCAGAACTTCGGCGGCACGGTGCACATGCAGCGGATGCGGCAGGCCGCCGACGCGACGATGGTCGACCTGGTCGCGGTGTTTTTCGACGCGGGGGCGCGGACGCGCCCGCACGTCCACGCGTCCGATCAGATCCTCTACGTCGTCGAGGGCCAGGGCATCGTGGCGACGGAGCGCGAACGCCGCCTCATCCGGCCGGGCGACATCGTCATCGTCCCGGCGGGCGAGTGGCACTGGCATGGGGCGACCGACGCGTCGGCGATGTGCCATCTCTCGACGCGCCCCGCCGGAGCGACGGACTGGAACGCGCCCGTTCGCGATTGGGACACGTATATGGAGGGGGCGCGCTGACGCCGGGCGTCCACAGGATTGACCGTAGCCACGTTGAATCCTGCGGGCCAAATGGCGCGCCGAGTTCTGCCTCGCAAGGCCCCGGCTCTCGCCGGCCGACGCTACACCCTCCTCATCCGGAGACCGTGAACGGGCGCCGGGGCGTCGAGCCGCTTCCACTGCTCGCCGCATACGCCGCGGCCCTCGCCGGGGTGGGGCTCGTCAGCCTCGCGACGTGGCTGGCGCGGGCCTCCCTCTCCCTCGCGCCCATCGCGCTCGTCCATCTCCTGGCGGTCTTCTGCGCGGCGCTCATCTGGGGCATGGGACCCGCCATCGCCAGCAGCATCCTCGCTTTCGTGGCGCTGGACTACTTGTTCGTACCGCCGTTCTTTTCGCTCACGATCGCCGCTCCGTCGGAAGTCACCTCGCTCCTCGTGTTCCTCGCCGTCGCCATCGTCACCAGCCGTCTCGCGGCCTGGGCCCGGGTCCGGGCCCGCGACGCCGAAGCCCGGGCACGGGAATCCAACGTCCTCCTGCGGCTGAGCGACGCGACCGCCGACGCGGCCAGCACGGACGACGTCCTCCACGTCATCGCAGAACTCGCCCGCGAGCTGTTCCACGTCCCGGGCTGCGCCATCCTTCTGCCGGATTGCATCGGGGTGCTGGGCGTGCGGGCGGCCGCGCCGGCCGGGGTGCATGCCGGACTGACACGAGAAGAAGACGGGGTCGTGGCATTCGTCTGGCGCGACCGGGTGATCATCCCGTACGGCGGCGCCTTGTACCTGCCGCTTCGGCTCCGCGCCGAGCCGATCGGCGTGCTGCGGATGCGCATGCCGGCCGCGGCTCAACCGCTCGCGCCGGCCGAGCAGGGCCTCTTGCGCGCGTTTGCGGCCGCGGCGGCGGCCGCGATCGACCGCCGCGGCCTTCAGGATGCCGCCACGCACGCGGAGGTGCTGCGGCGGTCCGACGAGCTCAAGACCGCGCTCCTCGGCTCCGTCTCCCACGACCTGCGGACGCCGCTCGCCACGCTCAAAACCGGAATCACGGCACTGCTGCACTCCGAAGTGCCGTGGGACCGGGAGGCGCAGCAAGAACTGCTGGTCGCGGCGAACGAGGAGGTCGACCGGCTCACACGCTTGATCAACAACCTGCTGGATCTCACGCGGATCGAGGCCGGCGCGTTGACGCCGGACCGCCAATGGTATGAGGCCGGGGAGTTGATCAGCGACGGCGTGCGCCGCGCCGCCAACCGCATCCGCGATCATCGCATCGTCGTCGACGTGGCGGACGGCGATCGACCGGTCTTTCTCGACTACGTGGAGATTCAACAGGTCCTTACCAACCTGCTCGACAACGCGGCGAAGTACGCGCCGGCCGGGACCGACATCTATGTAAGCGGTGGCGCCGAGGGGGACGCGTTCGTGATGCGCGTGCGCGACCGCGGCCCGGGGATTCCGGTGTCCGAAGCCGACCGGATCTTCTCGAAATTCTTCCGTGTCGCCGGACGCCCCACCGGCACAGGGCTCGGCCTCGCGATTTGCCGGGGTCTCGTCGAGGCCCACGGCGGCCGGATCGTCGTCGAGAACCCCGGCCAGACCGGCGCGGTGTTCGCGGTGTCCCTCCCGCTGGCTACGCCGCCGGCCCTCGCCGGCTCATCCGCATGACCGGCGCGCGCGTGCTGGTCGTCGATGACGAGGCGCAGATCCTGCGCCTGCTGCGACGGACGCTCGAGGCGCACGGCTACACGATCGAGGCAGTTGACAGCGGCCGGAGCGCGCTCGACGCGGCCGAACGGCGCCGTCCCGACGCCATCCTGCTCGACCTCATGCTGCCGGACCTGGACGGCCTGGAGGTCTGCCGCCGGCTGCGCGAACGGCTCGACGCGCCGATCGTCGTCCTGTCCGCGCGGGGCGAAGAACGCGCCAAGGTCGAGGCGTTGGATCTCGGGGCCGACGATTATCTCACCAAGCCGTTCGGCACCGCGGAGCTGCTGGCCCGTTTGCGAGTGGCGCTGCGCCACGCCGCAGGCAATCCCAGGGGTCCGATCGTCCAGGCCGGCGATCTCACCATCGACCTGGACCGCCGGCTCGTGAGCCTCGCCGGCACGCCGCTGCACCTGACGCCCAAGGAATACGACGCGCTCAAACATCTGGCGCAACACGCCGGCCGCGTCGTGACGCACCGCACCCTGCTCGCGGCCGTGTGGGGTCCCGAATACGGTGAAGAACTCCACTACCTGCACGTCGTGGTGAATCAGCTCCGTCGGAAAATCGAGCCCGATACCTCGCAACCCCGCTACATCCTCACCGAGCCGGGTGTCGGCTACCGCTTCCACCTGCCGGACTGACCGGATCCCCGCCGACTTTTGAGGAAATCTTGAGCCCGAACCCCTTCCTTCTTGATTCGCGCTTGAGCCTGCTCCTGATACAGTCTGTCGGATGGCCCCGCAGGCGGTCCCCACAACCCCTTCCCCACCTCATCTGCGGTCCGGCGAGCATCTACGCCGTGACATCAGCGTCTGGGGCTCGTTCATGTGGGGCTACGCCGATGTGGGGGCCGACATCTACGCCGCTCTCGGCATCGTCGTGGCGGCCTCCATGGGCCTGGCGCCGCTTGCGTTCGCGGTCGCCGGCTGCGTGTACGTGCTTATCGGGCTGGCGTACACCGAACTCGCGAGCGCGTACCCCGTCGCCGGCGGCGGCCAATACTATACCGCGCGCGGGTTGGGCGACTTTTGGGGATTCATCGCGGGCTCCGCCCTGCTCCTCGACTACACGATCGACATCGCGCTCTTCGCCGCGGCCTCGGCCGGCTACGTGAATTTTTTCATCCCGGCGTTTCGTGACTACTCGATGGCGGTTGGACCGCTCGGCCACCTCAACCCAATCTGGGCGGCCGAAACGGTGTTGCTGATCCTGTTCCTCATCTGGCTCAATATCCGGGGCATCCGGGAGTCGTCGCTGTTTAACGAGATCATCGGCGCGGTCGACATGATCACCGAATCGTCGGTGGTCATGCTCGGTTTCCTCTTCGCGTGGAAACCGGACCTCCTTGCCCGCCAGTTCCTGACCCAGCAACCGACGTTCAGCCAGTTCATGTACGGATCGTCGCTCGCGATCATCTCGTACGTGGGCCTGGAATCCATCTCGCAGGCCGCGCAGGAGACGCGCCGGCCTGCCACCATCATCCCCCGCACCTCCCTGGGGCTCATTTTCAGCGTGCTGCTGTTTGCGATGGCCTTCTCCACGCTCGGCATGGGCATGCTCCCGTGGCAGGAAATCGCCGCCCACCAGGACGATCCGGTGGCGCTGCTCGCCCACCACATCCCGCTGATCGGCGTCGTCGCCGGCCCGTTTGCCGCGCTGCTGGGCGGCACGATCCTGCTGATTTCTGCCAACACGGGCGTCATGGGAAGTTCGCGGTTGACGTTCTCGATGAGCGGACTGGGTCTCGCCAGCGAGTGGATGAACGCCGTGCACCCCCGCTATCGCACGCCGTACCGCACCATCATCTTGTTCTCGATCATGGCGATCGTCGAGGCGCTGCTCGCATTCCTCACCCCGCAGGCGATGGACACGCTCGGCAACATGTACGCGTTCGGCGCGACGCTGGCGTATCTGCTGGTCTTCATCTCACTGGTGCGACTGCGCTTCGTGGATCCGGTCACGCCGAGACCGTACCGGGTGCCGTTCAACGTCAAATGGCGCCGCCGGCGCGGCGAGGTCGTGCAGATCCCGGTACTCGGCTTTTTCGGGATCGCCGGCGTCAGCCTGATCCTCTTCGAGGTGATTCTCACGCACCGGATCGGGCGGATCGCTGGCCCGAGCTGGGTGCTCCTCTGCCTCGCGTATTACATCTGGTTCCGGCGCAGCCACGGGTACCCCGTACGGGGCTCGCTCCGTCGACAGTGGGAAGCCGACCAGATCGCGATCCTGACGTCGGCGGAAGAGTACGGACTGCTCGAAGAGTATCAGTTTGCGCTCGAGGCGACGGCCAGAGCCCGCGCCCGCCGGTCGCAGCAGCGCGGCGGCGGATAGCCCGACCTCGGCGGCGGGGCGGAGGACTTCAGCCCCAACCGCGCCCGGTCCTGACGCAACCTCTTCGACTGCCTCCCCGGCCCGACGCGGGTGCGCTCTCCCGGTGCGCGGCCACCGATGTCGGAGCCCCTCCGCCCGTCATGAGACCGTGCCTTGTCCAGGTGACCCGGTCGAGGTAAGATTAGGAGGTGCCAACAAGGGGAACGGCACCGCACGGTCGTCCCTGCGTACGTTTGAAAGGCCCAGCCGGGCTCGGTTTCGGTCGGCCAACACGCCGCCAGGTGAGTATGCTCTGGCTGAAATGACCTCCGCGCCTCCGATGACCAGCGAGCCCCATCTGCGCCGGGACGTATCGGTGTGGGGCTCATTCATGTGGGGGTTTGCCGATGTAGGGGCCGATATTTACGCGGCCCTCGGCATCGTCATCGCCGCGACCATGGGCGCCGCGCCCCTGGCCTTTGCGGCCGCGGGTCTTGTCTACGTCATGATCGGGCTGGCCTACACAGAGCTGGCCTCCGCGTACCCGCTGGCCGGGGGCGGCCAGTACTTCGTCGGCCGTGGACTCGGGGACTTGGCCGGTTTCATCGCGGGATCGGCCCTGCTGCTTGATTACACCATCGACATCGCCCTGTTCGCCACGTTCTCGGCCGGGTACGTCAATTTCTTCTTCCCGATGGCGCGGGATCTCAAGATGAACCTCGGCCCGTTCCACGCCATCAACCCGGTGTGGGCCGGCGAGACAGTGCTCCTGATCGTCTTCCTCACCTGGCTGAACGTCCGCGGCGTGCGGGAGTCATCGCTTCTCAACGAGGTGATCGGCGCATTCGGCCTGGCGGTCGAGGCCGGCCTCATCGTTATCGGATTGATCTTCGCGTGGAAACCCGAGTTGCTCGTCGACCAGTGGGTGCATCAGTTTCCCACGCTGCACCAATTCATGTATGGATCGTCGCTCGCGATCATCTCCTACGTCGGCCTGGAGTCGATCTCACAGGCGGCACAGGAGACCCGCCGGCCCGCCACCGTCATCCCGCGGACGTCCATCGGGCTAATCGGCAGCGTGTTCCTGTTCGCGGCGTTCTTCTCGATCACGGGCCTCGGCGTGCTCCCGTGGCAAGCGTACGCCCATGACGTCGGCGATTCGGTGGCCCTCTTTGGGAGCCGTCTTCCGTTTGTCGGCCCGATCGCCGGGCCGCTCGCCGCCGTGCTGGGCGCCGTGATTCTCCTGATCTCCGCCAACACCGGGGTCATGGGGGCGAGCCGGCTCGTCTACTCCATGAGCCAGCTCAAGCTCCTGACGCCGTGGTTCCGCGACGTGCACCCGCGGTTTCGGACGCCGGCCCGGGCGATCCTGGTGTTCTCCGGGATCGGCCTGCTCGAAGCGGTACTGGCGTTTCTTACGCCCAGCGCCGTCGACGTTCTGGCCAACATGTACGCGTTTGGGGCGACTTTGGGATATACGCTGGTGTTCGTCGCCTTGATCGCTCTGCGCGTCAAGGATCCATACTCTCCCCGGCCGTACCGGGTGCCGCTCAACGTCCGGTGGCGCCGGAAGGACGGGACCGCGATCGAGTTGCCGATCCTAGGGCTCATCGGGTTGATCGGCATCGTGGTCACGCTGGCCGAAGTCGTCCTCACCCATGAGATCGGGCGGATCGCCGGGCCGGGATGGGTGCTGTTGTGTCTGGCCTACTACGTGTGGTACCGGCGCCGCGAGAAACTGCCCGTGACCGGCAGCGTCTCCCACCGGTGGGAGGCCCAGCAGCGCACAATCTTGCGGGACGCCGAGGAGTATGAATTGCTCGAGCAGTACGAGATCGCGCTGGCGCAGCGCGACCGGCAGCTCGCCAAGGGGCACCTCCATGCGTGAGCCCCCGGCAGAATCTCCGGCGTACAGTCGGGCCGACGCGTACCGGACCGTCACGAGTATCCTCATGGTCGTGATGGGGATCGTGATCCTGGTGCGCACGCTCCCGCTGGGGGTGCACGTGCAGGCCCTGCTGGTGGGTCTCGGCTTCATCGCGCTCGGCGCCCACCGCTTGTCATTCGTGCTTGCCTACCTCCGGCGGCTGCGGAGGGTGCCGTGACCGAGCCGCTGCATGTCAGCATCCTGGGCGCGGTCCTCGCCGCGGGATTCGCCGCCGCGCTCGGCACGCTGCTCCTGTGGATGCTGCGGGTGCCGCGGCCCGTGTCTCCGGAGATCGCGCGCGCGGTGCACTCGGTCGGCGCCGTCCGCACGATCTTCGTCCCGATCCTGGAGGAGTATTACTCGGGGCGGGCGGTCGAGCTGGCCAGCCGGCTCGGCGAGATGCAGCGGGCGACGATCCTGCTCGGGTTCATCGTCGAGGTGCCCCGGACCCTCGGCCTCGGCGTCCGGCTTCCCGGCGCGGAGGAGGCGGGGAACCGCGCGCTCGAGAAGGCCAGGCAGATCGTACGCCGGCACAATCTGTCGGTCCAGGCCGAGATCGTCCGCGCCCGGGAGGCGGGCGAAGGCATCACACGGGTCGCGCGGGATCACGGCGTCGATCTGATCGTGCTCGGGATCTCGCCGGATTCGGGGTTCGTAGAAGGATCGACTGCGCGCGTCGCGGAGTCGCTGTTCCGCAACGCGCCGTGCGAAGTGATCATCGACCGGCTGGCCGAGACCAGCATCGGCGCCGCGGCACCGGAGCCGCAGGCCGGGATCACCATTACCGCCGGACCGTCCGCGCCCGGTGCGACGCCGCTCCCCGCCGGGCAGACCGGATCGCCGGGTGAGAGGAACGCGGGCGGAGAGGAAGAGCGGCGGCGGGTGTAACGGGCAGACGGTGCCGACGCGGGGGGAAAGGGGCGATCGCGCATGCACGTAGTCATCATGGGGTGCGGACGGGTCGGGGCGACGCTCGCAATGATGCTTGAGGCCGAGGGGCACTCGGTGGCGGTCATCGATCGCGACCGGGAGTCGTTCCG
>DASYZR010000151.1 GCA_035945995.1 bacterium | reverse complement strand
TCGAACGCGAACCGGTCCTGCAGCTTGGGGTTGTTGAACTTCTGCCAGGTGCCGGCGCTGCCGTCCCAGTCGCCGTGGGAGGCGGCCCATGCCTTCGGCATCACGAACGACCACGCCGCGACGATGCTGAGAAACGCGCCGTAGGGATGTGCCAAATGGAAGACGACGTTGTCGCCTTGGACCGTGACGGCCTTCGCGGTATCCGCGAAGTTGACGACGATCTTGTTCTTGTCGCGCGTGCTGTCCGTGCCGAGGAGCGGCGTGAGCAGGAGCCACGACGGGCCGCCGTCACGGTCCTGCAGCATGAACCGGAGCATCGAGTACCGGACGTCCTCGGGCGTCATGACCGAGCCGTCGTGAAAGTGCACGCCTTTGCGAATCGGGAACGTGTAGGTCAGGCCGTCTTTGCTGATGAGGCCGTTTACGAGGGTCGGTACCTTGGTCGCCAGAATGGGCTGGTACCGGGAGAGCACACTGCCGTCGTACTCAATCAGCGTCTCATAGACGTTGGGATAGACGATCTCGTAGCTCCCGGTGTCGTACTGGTAGTCTGGATCTAGGCTCTCGATATCTCCGGACCTGAGCGTGACGAACGTATCTGGGTTCTTGACCGGCGCGCCCGCGCCGCGCGCGCCCGTGCCGAGCACGAGCACACCGACCATGAGCACGAGAACAAGCGCGATCCCTCGTAGTTTCACTCTGCACCGCCTCCTTCGGATTCGGATCCGACCGTTATCGGACCCAACATCGCGCACTCTCGGGCCGCGGCGATCGGCCGCGGCCAAAAGCACCCCCTACGGGTTCGCCTGTTGGGGCTGCCCCGTGGCCACCGGCGCGCTCTGGCTCCCGCCGGGGGCTCCAGCGGCGGTATCGGCCGTCGCGATCACGGCCGCCTTGCTGCGCTGATTCTTGAACGGACGGGGCGGGCAGGCCACGAAGTGGTCTCGCCCGCCGCCGATATCCTCGAAGGGCGGCGGATCCACGCGGCAGCTCGGCTGGGCGTACAGGCACCGCGTGTGAAACCGGCAGCCGGCCGGCGGATTGATCGGGCTCGGCACGTCGCCGGGCAAGATGATCCGGTCGCGCCGCATCTCCGGGTTCGGAATCGGGACGGCCGACAGCAACGCCTCCGTGTACGGGTGCTGCGGGTTCGCGAACAGCTCGTCCGCCGGCGCCATCTCCACGATCTTGCCGAGGTACATCACGGCGATCCGGTCGCTGATGTGCTTGACGACCGAAAGATCGTGCGCGATGAACAGGTAGGTGAGTCCAAACTCTTTCTGCAGGGACTCGAGGAGGTTGAGCACCTGCGCCTGGATGCTCACGTCGAGCGCGGAAACGGGCTCGTCCGCGATGATGAGCTTCGGATTGACGGCGAGCGCGCGCGCGATGCCGATGCGCTGGCGCTGGCCCCCGCTGAACTCGTGCGGGTAGCGGTTCGCGTGGTACGGGGACAATCCGACGACCTCGAGCAGCTCCTGGACCCGGCGGATCTTGTCCCGGCCGCGGGCCAGGTTGTGGATCTCGAGGGGCTCGCCGATGATGTCGCCGACCGTCATCCGGGGGTTGAGCGACGAATACGGGTCTTGGAAGATGATCTGCATGTCGCGGCGCATCCGCCGCAGCTCTTCTTTGTGCAGTTTGAAGATGTCCCGACCTTCGAACAGCGCCTCGCCCGCGCTCGGCTCCTGCAGCCGGAGGATCACCCGGCCGGTCGTCGTCTTGCCGCACCCCGACTCACCGACGAGCCCCAGCGTCTCCCCCTTGCGGATGAAGAAGTCGACGCCGTCGACGGCCTTCACCGCCCCGACCTGCCGCTGGAAGATGAAGCCTTTGGTGACCGGATAGTGCTTGACGAGGTTCTTCACCTCGAGCAGGATCTCGCCGTTCGTCGCCATGGCCCCTCCATTACACCGCGTCGATCAGCCGTGCCTCGTCTCCAGTGCCGCCCGGACGTACTGGCTCACGCCGTAGGCATCAACTGCTCGATCTGCTCATATCGTCGCGCTACGGGTCGAGGCGGCCAGGCCGGCCTTGTCCGCCGCCTGCCGGTCCTTCTCCGTGGCTTTGTCCGAGTACAAGTAGCACTTCGCGGTGTGGCCGGGCCCGACGGGGAAATCCGGCGGGTCCGCCTGCACGCACACGTCCATGACGAACGGGCACCGTGGCGCGAACGGACAGCCGGGCGGCAGATCGATCAGGCTCGGCGGCTGTCCTTCGATCGGGATGAGCCGCTCCTGCCGGACGTACAGCTTCGGCACAGAGTGCAGCAGGCCCCAGGTATACGGATGCTTGGGCTCGCGGAAGG
This sequence comes from bacterium, assembly GCA_035945995.1. Lineage (NCBI taxonomy): Bacteria > bacterium. The sequence continues at coordinate 28,331 of DASYZR010000151.1, read as the reverse complement.
TGCTGCGGACGTCGGTGTGCTCGATCGGCCGTCCCGCGTACATCACGACGACGTTGTCGCACATCTCGGCGACGACCCCGAGGTTGTGGGTGATGAAGACGATGGACATGCCGAACTCGCTCTGCAGCCCCCGCATCAGGTCGAGAATCTGCGCCTGGATCGTCACGTCGAGCGCGGTCGTCGGCTCGTCCGCGATCAGTATCGAGGGGTTGCACGAGAGGGCCATCGCGATCATCACGCGCTGCCGCATGCCGCCCGAGAACTGGTGCGGGTAGTCCTTGACGCGCTGCTTCGCCAGCGGGATCTTCACGCGGTCGAGCATCTCGGCGGCCCGGTCCCACGCCGCCCTCTTGTCGAGACGCTGGTGGAGGATCACGGCCTCGGCGATCTGCTCGCCGATTGTGAGGACGGGGTTGAGCGAGGTCATCGGCTCTTGAAAGATCATCGCGATGCGGTTGCCGCGGATCTTCCGCATCTCTTCGTCGGACAGCTTCAGGAGGTTCCGGCCTTCGAAGAGGATTTCGCCGTCGACGATCTTGCCCGGCGGCATCGGGATGAGCCGCATCACGGACAGCGCGTGCACGCTCTTGCCGCACCCGGACTCGCCGACCACGCCCAGCACTTCGCCGCGCTGGAGGTCGTACGACAACCCGTCTACCGCGCGGACGACGCCCTCATCGGTATAGAAGTAGGTCTTGAGATTCCGCACCGACAGGAGTGCTTCAGCCACACGTCGCCCCCTGGACATGCGTCACTGTTGCCCCGCCACAACGGCCACGGGCTTCGCACAGAGTGCTCCTAATTCCTTTACCGACACGGCATGCGCACGGTTCCCGGTCATCCAGCCGGGGTAAACCGCCGGCCCGGCCGAGGCTATTTCGGGAGGCCCGGAGCGTACTGAACGGAATAGTCGGCGAAATCCTCACCGGGCGCACCGGTGACGGTGGCGAGACGCCGGCGCCCGTGGTACAGTTCGGCCACCACCTGCGCGGTCGAGGCGTCGTTGTAGAGCGCCAGCTGGATGATGAGTTTGCCCTCGGTGGCCAGGTACTGCCGGTTGAGCGCCGCGGTGTGCTTCGGGTCGTAGTAGCGGGACTGGAAGCGGACCGTCACGGTGCCCGACGCCGGATCGTACGACGCGACCGGATGGCTGGCATCGCCGGAGATGCTGATCACCGCGCCGCGCGCCCGCGTCGCCGGATCCCGCGGGACTCCCTGCGGAATGTTCGGGAGAATGGCTCCCCGCTGGACCTGCGCGATCCGTCCATACAGCCACACACCGCCGGCGGCGACGAGGACCGCGACGATGCCGGCCCACACTACGCGCGGAACCCAGGACGATCCCCCGGAGCGGCGGGCGGCGCCTTCCCTGCCCCGCGATGCCCGGGGGGAAGTCGGTGCGGCCCGCGATGAGGTCGACGGCACCTGCCTATTTTACGTCGAGCGCTGGCGCGGGTCCAGGGCATCGCGAATCCCGTCGCCCAGGAAATTGTACGCCAGAATGGCCAGCACGATCGCGAGGCCCGGGATCAGCAGCCAGGGGAACTGGCTCAGCACGTCGATGCTCTGCGCCTGCGCCAGCTGCAGGCCCCAACTGGTGCTGGGCTCCTGGACGCCGATGCCGAGGTACGAGAGCCCGCTCTCGCCGAGAATGACGCCGGGGATCGTCAGCGTGGCGGCCACGATCACGTACGAGGCGGTGCTCGGCAGCACGTGGCGGACGATGATCCGGAAATCGCGCAGGCCGGACGCGCGGGCGGCCTGGACGAACTCCACGTCGCGGATGCTGAGGACGATGCCGCGGATCACGCGCGCCAATCCTCCCCATCCGACCAGGCTGAAGACGGCCGAGAGCAGCGCGATGCGCTCCGGGCTGCTGAGGGTCGGCGGGAGGACCGACGCCAGGGTCAGGAACAGGTAGAAGCTCGGGAACGCGGCCAGGACTTCGACCGCGCGCATCATCACGTTGTCGATGAGGCCGCCGTAGTATCCGGCGATGCCGCCCAGCACCATCCCGATGGGAAACGTGATCAGCACGACCATGATGCCGATCAGCAGCGACACGCGGCTCCCGTAGAGCAGCCGGGACAGCGCGTCGCGGCCGAACTGGTCCGTCCCGAGCAGGAACAGACGCGCCGGCGGGTCGACCCCGATGAGGTGAACGTCGGCGGGCACGAGACCCAGCCAACGGTACGGCGAACCACGGACGACGAAGCGGATGTCGTACGTCCGCGAGGTATCGGACGCGAACTGCGGGATGGACGGATCGATGATGCGGTACGCGTAGACAAACGGGCGGAGATGCCACCGGCCCCGCGCATCGACCCAGTGGATGCCGACCGGCGGCGCATAGAACAACGCGCGGTCGCTCTGGTCCAATCCGTACGGCGCGAGGACCTCGGCGAACACCATCGCCGCGTACATGATGACGAGCGTCACCCCGCCGGCGAGCGCCAGGCGGTAGCGGCGGAGCTGCCGCCAGGCCAACCGCCACGGACTGCGCGAGCGGGCCGCCTCGGCGCGGCGCTGCTCCGCGAGCCGGGCCGCGGCGACGTCCTGCGCCTGGATCATCTAATCATACCGGATCCGCGGGTCGACGTAGGCGAGCAGGATGTCGGCGACCAGGTTACCGAGAATCAGCAGCACGCTGCCGAGCAGCAGGCTGGCCATGACGACGAAGACGTCTTTCTTGAGCAGCGCCTCGAGGATCAGCCGGCCGAGCCCCGGGTAGCCCATGATATTTTCGACGAACGCGGCGCCGCTCAGCAGCCCGCCCAACTCGAACCCGAAGAGCGTCACGAGCGGGTTGATCGCGTTGCGCACCGCGTGCCGGTAGATCACGCGGCGCTCCGAGAGGCCCTTCGCCCGCGCCGTCTTGACGAAATCCGACTTCAGGATCTCGAGGAGATAGTTTCGCATGTACCGCATCAGCCCGCCGACCGAGAACAGGCCGAGCGCGATCGTCGGCAGGATGAGATGGCGCCCGATGTCGAGGATCTTGGCCCACCACGGCAGCGTATCGAAATCCACGCTCGTGAGCCCCTGCAGCGGCAGGAGGTGGCTCCAGTAGGCCGCGTACAGCAGGAGCAGCGCGCTGAAGAACGACGGGATCGAAATGGCGACGAACGCGGCGGTGTTCAGCAGGCCGTCGAGCGCGGAGTACTGGTGCACGGCGGAGTAGACCCCGAGCGGCAGGGCGACCGACCAGGCCACGACCAGCGACGTCAGCGACAGCAGCAGGGTGTTGAGGGCGCGGGTCCCGATCAGCCAGGTGACGGGGACGTTGTAGGCAAACGAGAGGCCGAAGTCCAGGTGCACGATGCTCCAGAGCCAGCGAAAGTATTGCACCCACGGCGGCTGGTCCATCCCGAACTGGGCCTTGAGCGCCGCGATGGTCTGCGGGCTGATCTGCGGATATTGCAGGACCAGGGCCTGGAAGTAGTTGCCGGACCCCGGCACGAGCTGGATCGCCGCCCAGCTGACGAGCGTGATGCCGAACAGCAGCGGCCCGAGGAGGAGCAGGCGGCGGAGGATGTACCGGACCATCGGGGCGCGGCGGGCGGCGGCCGGCCCTACCGCGTGAGGAAGACCACCGGGAAGTTCCAGAACGCGCCGCCGAACGCGGTAAAGTGAATGTTGCCGAATTTGTTCCGGACGGCGGAGTACGCGTTCGGAATCGCGGTGTAGACGACCGGGACCTGCTCGGCGATGACCGCCTGGTACTGATAGTAATAGTCGCGGCGCCGGTTCTGATTCACGGTGGTCGCGCCCAGGGTGAAGTACCGGTCGACCTGCGCCTCCCAGGGCGTGGCGGGCTTCGCCTCCTTCGGATTCCACATGTGCAGGCTGCCGGACGAGCTCCAGACGTTCTGGCCGTTGTGCGGCTCGATCCCGCCGGTGAGCCCCAGCACCATCGTTTCCCACTTGAACGACTCGACGAGTTTGTTGACGAGCGTGTTGAACGCCTCCGGGACCAGCGTGACCCGCATGCCGAGCTGGCCGAGGTCCTGCCGCATGATGTTGGCGATCGCTACGCGATCGGGGTTGTCTGAGTTGGTGCTGATGACGAACTCGACCGGGTGCCCGTCGCCGTCCCGGAGCACCCCGTCGCCGCCCTTCTTGAAGCCCCCCTCGGCGAGCACCGACGCGGCCTTGGTCAGGTCGTACGGGTACTGCATCACGTGCGGATTGAAGAAGAACTTGTCCGCGGGGCTCTCCGGGCCGTACTGCGGCACGGCGTGCCCGGCAAAGACCTGGTTGATAATCGCCTGGCGGTCCGTGGCGTAGGAGACCGCCTGGCGGAACTTCTGGTTTTGGAACCACTTCAGCTTGTAGTCCGGCATGCCGCTGCGCGGGTTCTCATTGAAGACGAGAAACTCCGTTCCAAACGTGGGGCCGCCATCGTACACGGTATAGTTGCCGGACTTCTCGTCCCGCTTGAACGCGGCGTACTCCTTGGGCCTGAGGCCGTAACTGTCGGCCCCCGCGGACTGGAAGAGCAGCCGCTGGGCGTTCTGATCGGGCACGATGCGCAGGACGACACGGTCCATGTAGGGCAGCCGGTGTCCCTGCTGATCGACCTTCCAGTAGCGCGGGTTCCGGACGTAGGCGATCCGTTCCGCCGGGCGGTACTCCGTCATGATGTACGGACCCGAGCCGACCAGGTCTTTGGGCGCCGTGTTCACGCCCCACGTCTGCCGGAAGCGGCCGCCCTTGTAGGCCGCCTCCAGTTTGTGCCGCGGCAGAATCCCGACCCCGATCGTCCGGAGAAACGGCCCGAACGGCTCGGCGGTGCGAAACTGCACGGTGCGGGCGTTCACCTTCGTGACCTGGAGCGGCCTGCCGGCGACCTGCAGCACGTCGGCCAGGCTGTTCGGGATGCTCTTGTCGAAGATCACGCCGAAGGTGAACGTCACGTCGTCCGCGGTGAGCGGCTGCCCGTCGGCCCACTGGAGCCCCTGCCGCAGCACGAACGTCCACGTCTTCCCGTCCGGACTCGTCTTCCAGGACTCCGCCAGCGCCGGCTCGGTCTCGGTCGTCTCGCCGTTGTCTTCGACCAAGCCGTCGAACAGGTTGCCGAGCGGGAGGGTGGACGAGGTCTCCTGCGCGAGGATGGGGTTGAAGGTCCGCGGATCACTGACCTGCGAATCGAGGAACTCGCCGCCGAACCGGCCGGGGTCACCGAGCATCACCTTGGGATTCGGCAACCCGGGAAGACTCGGGTGGTGAGGCGGGGCGGACGCGCCCCATGCCTGCGGTATCACGAGACTGAGCGCGACGAGCACGCAGAGGACGACAGATCGCACGGCGGGACCTCCCTGCACGCGAACGGCTGTTCCGATCGGCTGCTCTTTAGGATACTTTCCTCATTTTGCGCGGGCGGAACGCCCCGTGAGGAAGCCCTTTCGGAGACGGGCACGCGGTCCGGTTATTCGTGCGGGGCCGCCGGCGAACCCTCCCGTACGGGGTCGGCGGGGAGAAGCCGCTCGAGCGGCGCGTAGCCGAGCGCCAGCCGCTTGGTGCCGGCCGGACCGTCGAAGCGGACCGTGATGATCGCGCGCGGACCTTCGCCGTCGACTTCGAGCACGCGGCCCGGGCCAAACGTCTTGTGCCGCACGGCGTCGCCGACCGCGACCTCGGGCAGCGGGCGCTGGTCCTCCGCCGGCCAGTCACCCGTGTCGGCGCGGGGTGTGGCGGCGCGCACGAGGGCCTCCGGCGGGATCTCCGCCAGGAACCGCGACGGGAGGCCCGGCCGCGCGGTCCCGTACGAGGTGCGCTGCCGGGCGTAGGTGAGCAGCAGCCGCCGCTGCGCCCGCGTCATGCCGACGTAGCAGAGCCGCCGTTCCTCGGCCAAGTCGACCTCCTGCTCGAGCGCCCGCAGATGGGGAAAGAGGCCTTCCTCGAGGCCGGCGAGGACGACCACGGGAAACTCCAGGCCCTTCGCGCTGTGGAGCGTCATCAAGGTCACGCGGTCGGGCCGCTCCTCGAGCGTGTCGACGTCGGTTTGCAGGGCGAGGTGCTGGAGAAACACCGCGAGCGCCCCTCCCGGGACGCGCTCCGGATCCCCCGTCAGGGCCTCCACTTCCTGCGCCACGGCGCCCAGTTCTTCGAGGTTCTCGAGCCGCGCATACGCGTCGTCTGTCGCCTCGGCCTCGAGCATGCGCCGGTAGCCCGTGCGGTCGAGCGCGCGGAGGAGAACGTCGCGCGCAGAATGATCCGCGGCGAACGCCTCGAGGTCGGCCACGAGGCCGGCGAGACCGGCGAGCGCGGTGCGCACCGCGGCGCCGAGACCGGCCACCGATTCCACCTGCCGCAACGCCTTCCACAGCGTGACGCCGTGTTCCCGCGCGTACGCGTCGAGCCGCCGGACCGTCGTCTCGCCGATGCCGCGGCGCGGCACGTTGATCACGCGGCGGAGGCTGGCCTCGTCCGCGGGGTTCTGGGCCAGACGCAGATACGCGAGCAGGTCCTTGACCTCGGCCCGTTCGTAGAACCGCACGCCGCCGACGATCTGGTAGGGGATCCCGAGGCGCAGGAACATTTCTTCGAACTGCCGGGACTGCGCGTGGGTCCGGTACAGCACGGCGACGTCGCCGGCCCGGCCGCCCGCGGTCTCGTGGGCGCGGATCTGGTCGCCCACGTACCGGGCCTCCTCGTAGCCGTCGAACGCCTCGTACAGCGTGACGGGGTCGCCCGCGGCGTTGGCCGTCCACAGCGTCTTGGGATGCCGGTGGGGATTGTGGTGGATCACGGCGCTCGCGACCGCCAGAATCCGCTGCGTCGACCGGTAGTTCTGCTCCAGCGCGACCACCCTGGCCTCCGGATAGTCGCGCTCGAAGTCGAGGATGTTCCGGATGTCGGCGCCGCGCCAGCGGTAGATCGCCTGATCGTCGTCGCCGACGACAGAGAGATTGCGGTGGCGGCGCGCGAGCAGGCCGACGAGCAGGTACTGGGCGTGGTTGGTGTCCTGGTACTCGTCCACGAGGATGTGCCGGAACCGGTCCTGGTAGTCGGCGAGCGCGGCCGGCGACTCCTGGAAGAGCCGCACGGTCCGCAGCAGCAGGTCGTCGAAGTCGAGGGCGCGGGCGTCGTCGAGGCGGCGCTGATACGCGGCGTAGACCCGCGCGAGCATCGATTCACGCGCGGTCTCCGCGCGGGCCTCGTAGGCGACGTGGTCGACGAGTTCGTTCTTGGCGCGGCCGATCTCCGCCAGCACCGCGGCCGGGGGGAACCGGCGGTCGTCGAGATCGAGCGCCCGAAGCGTCTCCCGCATCAACGTGCGCTGGTCGTCCTCGTCGTAGATGACGAAGCGGGGATCGACGCCCGCCGCCGCCCCGGAGGTCCGGAGGATGCGGCTGCACGTCGCGTGAAACGTGCCGATCCACAGGGTGCGCGCCACGCGTGGGCCGAGCAGCGCGGTCAGGCGCCCGCGCATCTCGCCGGCGGCTTTGTTCGTGAAGGTCACGGCGAGAATCGCGCCCGGACGGACGCCGCGCTCCCGGACGAGCGACGCGATGCGGGAGGTGAGGACCCGGGTCTTGCCGGAGCCCGCGCCGGCCAGCACGAGCAGCGGGCCGTCGCCGTGGCGCACGGCCTCGAGTTGGGGCGGATTGAGCAGCGTGTCGATGGCCGGGCCTGCGTCGGGCACGGGGACTCCTGGGGACACCGGTGATGGGATGCGGATGCCGGGCGGTGCCGTCCCTATCGTATCACTCCCACTCGATCGTCGCGGGGGGCTTGCTCGTGACGTCGTACACCACGCGGCTGATGCCCGGGACTTCGCCCGTGATGCGGTTGCTCATCGCCTCGAGCAGGTCGGCGGGGAGCCGCGCCCAGTCGGCGGTCATCCCGTCTTCGCTCGTGACCACGCGGATCGCGACCACGTGGCCGTACGTCCGCGCGTCGCCGGCGACGCCCACCGTGTGCACGGGCAGGAGCACGGCGAACGCCTGCCAGACCTCGCGGGTCACGCCGGCGCGCCGCAGCTCTTCGCGGACGATCGCGTCGGCCGCCCGGAGCGTCTCGAGCCGGTCCTCGGTCACCGCGCCGAGCACCCGGATCGCGAGGCCGGGCCCGGGAAACGGATGCCGGCCGACCATCTCGTCGGGCAGGCCCAGCGTCCGGGCGACCACCCGCACCTCGTCTTTGAACAACGTCCGGAACGGCTCGATCAACCGGAACGGCATCACGTCCGGCAGGCCGCCGACGTTGTGATGGGTCTTGATCCGCGCCGCGGTGCGCGTGCCGCTTTCGATGACGTCCGGATACAGGGTGCCCTGGACCAGGAACTCGGGCCGGTCGAGCCGCGAGGCCTCCTCGGCGAACACGGTGATGAACTCCCGGCCGATGAGAATCCGCTTCTGCTCCGGATCGGTCACCGTCCGAAGCCGTTCGAGAAACCGCCGGCGGGCGTCGACATGCACGAGCGGCATGCCGAAGTGATCCCGGAACACCGACACGACGCCCTCGGCTTCACCCTGCCGCAGCAGCCCGTGATCCACGAAGACACACGTCAACCGGTCCCCGATCGCGCGGAACACGAGCGCCGCCGCGGCGGACGAATCGACGCCGCCGCTGAGCGCGCAGATCGCGCGCCCGGCGCCCACCTGCGCGCGGATCTCCTCGGCCGCGCGGTCGACAAACGAGGCCATCTCCCACGACGGCGCGCAGCCGCACACCGTGTAGAGAAAGTTGCGCAGCACGTCCGTGCCCCAGGGCGTGTGCGAGACCTCCGGGTGGAACTGCAGGCCGTACAGCCGCCGGGGACGATGCGCGACCGCGGCGTACGGCGTGTGCTCCGAGTGCGCGAGCGTTTCGAAGCCCTCGGGCAGCCGGGAGACGGTGTCGCCGTGGCTCATCCACCCGATCAACCGCCGCTCGAGGCCGCCGAACAGCGCGTCGGGCGATTCGTCCACGAACAGCCGCGTGCGGCCGTACTCGCGCCGGGCGGCGGGGCCGGTGTGGCCGCCGAGCACGTGCGCCATCAACTGCATCCCGTAGCAGATGCCGAGGATCGGGACGCCCGCGGTGAAGAGCGCCGGATCGCAGTGCGGCGCGCCGGCGTCGTAGACGCTGTTGGGCCCGCCGGACAGGATCAGCCCCTTCGGGCGCAGCGCGAGCAGCTCCGCGAGCGGCGTGTCGTAGGGGAGGATCAGGCTGTAGACGCGGAGCTCGCGGACGCGGCGGGCGATCAGCTGGCTGTACTGCGCGCCGAAGTCCAGGACGACGACCAGGTCGTCCGTGGCCGGCAACTGCGCGCGCGTCACCCGCTCGCGGACCGCGTCGCGTCCCGCCTGCACGGCCGTCACCGCCCCTGCCCCACCCGCTGGGCGATCTGCATCGTCTTCCCCTCCGTGACGAGCGCCGGCGCGATAATCACCTCGGCCTGCTGCATCTGGCGGATTGACCGCGCGCCGCACATGCCCATCGCCGTGCGCAGCGCCTCGATCAGGTTCTGGGACCCGTCGTCCACGCGCGCGGGGCCGTGCAGAATGTCCCGCAGGGTGCCCGCGGTGTGCACCGCGATGCGGGTCCCCCGCGGCAGCGCCGCGTGCGGGGTGGCCATGCCCCAATGGAAGCCGCGGCCCGGCGCTTCCTCGGCGCGCGCGAACAGCGACCCGAGCATCACGGCGTCCGCGCCGCAGGCGATCGACTTCGCGATCTCCCCGCCCACGCTGATCCCGCCGTCGGCGACCACCGGCACGTGCCGGCCGGTGCGGCGCGCGAACTCCGCGCGCGCCGCGGCGACGTCCATGACCGCGGTCGCCTGCGGCACGCCGACGCCGAGGACTTTCCGGCTCGTGCACGCCGCCCCCGGCCCGACGCCGACGAACACCGCGGAGACGCCGGATTCGAACAACTGGAGCGCCGCCTCGTACGACACGCAGTTGCCGGCCATGACCGGAATCTTCGTCTGGGCGACCAGATCCCTGAGCGACAGCGCCCGTCCCCGCTCGCTGCGGTGCTGTTCCGTGATGACGGTGGACTGCACGAGCAGGATCTCGGCGCCGGCCTCCGCGGCCAGCGGCGCGAGGCGGCCCGCGGAGGCCGGCGTCGTCGAGACCACCGGCACCCCGCCGCCGGACCGGATCTCGGAGACCCGCCGGGCGACGAGTTCGTCCTTGATCGGCTCGCGGTACACGTCCTGCATCACGGACACAACGCGATCGGGAGGGGCGTCGGCGAGACGCTCGAGCGCTTCGCGGGGACTGGCGTACCGCGTCTGGACGCCTTCCAGGTTGAGCACGGCCGTCGCCCCGAGCCGCGACAGGGCAATCGCCATCCCGACGTCTACGACGCTGTCCATGGCCGCGGCGATGACGGGCAGGGCAAACGTCCGTCCGGCGACCTGCCACGAGGTGTCGACGTCCTCGGGATCGACCGTCGCCGACGCCGGCACGAGCGCGATCTCCTCGAACCCGTACGTGCGGCGGGCGGCGCGCCCCTTGCCGATAAACTCCATGCCCCGTCCCCTCCTAATGCGGCGTGGACCAGGAGGTCCACGCGGCGATCAACGGCACGATCCGTCGTCTACGCCGCCGCCCCCGCGGAGCGGGGGCGGCGGCGGATCACGCATACACCTCGGGCTTCAACACACAGATGAACGGCAAGTTTCGATAGACTCCGGCGTAGTCGAGGCCGTACCCGACCACGAACTTGTCGGGGATCTCGAAGCCGCGGTAGTCGATCGGCACGTGGCGCCGGCGCCGCGACGTCTTGTCGAGCAGCGCGCAGACGCGGAGGCTGGCCGGGTACCGCGCCTTGAGCGTCTCGAGCAGGTAGTCCATCGTGAAACCCGTGTCGATGATGTCGTCGACGACGACGACGTGCCGTCCCTCGATCGTCTGATCAAGATCCTTGAGGATGCGCACGATGCCGGAGTTCTCCGTGCCCGGCCCGTACGCGCTCGTGGCGATGAAATCAAGCATGCATGGAATCGTCACCTGGCGGAGCAGATCGGAGAGGAAAATCGACGCACCCTTCAGGATGCCGACGAACAGCGGAGTCTTGCCCTCGTAGTCTCTGCTGATCTGCCGGCCGAGGTCCGCGATGCGCTCCGCGAGGTCCTCCTCGCGGATCAGCACCTCGGCGACGTCGTCCAGCAGCCCCACTCGGCGAGGGCCCTCCCGCAGCACCGGGCCGCGGCGGATCCGGCTCCGGGTAATTTCCTGGATTATAGGACGTGCGTTCGACGGTGTCAACCAAACGCGCGCGACATCCGCTATACTCTCAACTGCACGCCCATTAACGATCTCCGGGAGGGATCGATGGGAACACCGATGGATGCGCGCGATCGGCTGGCGGTAGCGCTGGACACGCCATCGCTGCCGGCCGCGGAGGCCCTGGCCGCGAGGCTCGCCGGCGCCGTGCGGTGGTTCAAGATCGGCCCGCCTCTCTTCACCGCGCAAGGACCCGCCGCGGTCACGGCGCTCCGCGCGTACGGCCGGGTTTTCCTCGACCTGAAGTTTCACGACATTCCGTCGACCGTCGCGGCCGGGTGTGCGGCCGCCGCGCGGCTCGGCGCGTCGTTGTGCACCGTGCACGCGCTCGGCGGCCTCGCCATGATGGCCGCGGCGCGGCAGGCCGCGGGTACCTTGGAGCCGCGCATGCGCGTCGTTGCCGTCACCCTGCTGACGAGCGGGGATGCGGTCACGCTCGACGAAATCGGGATCGGCGGCTCGCCGATCGACGAGGTGCACAGACTCGCCCGGCTCGCGCAGCGCGGCGGACTCGACGGCGTCGTCGCCTCCGCCCTCGACGCGGCGGCGATCCGGGAGGCATGCGGCGAGGCCTTTCTTATCGTCTGCCCGGGGATCCGGCCTCGGGGTACTGCGGCGGCCGATCAACGCCGGGTGGTGACGCCCCGTGAGGCCGCGGCCGCGGGCGCCGATCTGCTCGTCGTCGGCAGGCCGATCACGGAAGCGCCCGACCCCCGCGCGGCGGCCGAGGCGATCGTGGACGAAATCGCCTCGGGTGAGGCGGCGGCACCGGCCCGATAGGATTGCCGTCCACGGCCGTGTATACTAGGACCCGGGCATGACCCAACACGGGGGTGCACACGGTATGAGTCGCGGAACGATCAAAACCCTGGTCTTCGTCGTCCTCCTGGCCGCGCTCGCGGCGGACATCTCGGTTGGGTGCGGCCAGGGCTACGTCTACGGGCCCGTGGCGCAGAAGATCGCGACGAACGGCGACAAGGCGTCGTATCTGCTCCAGATCAACGGGGATTCGTACGAGGTGCCCGGCGACTTCTACCAGACGGTCCGCCTCGGCGACACCGTGAAGTACAACGGCAAGACATGGACGATTGTGAAGCGCGCCGGCACGCTGGTCAGCCCGTAGCCGCGCCGCCGCAGGCCCGCAACAGCATCGAACGTCGAGCGGCCCCCCGGGGTTTCCCCCCGGGGGGCCGCTCACTATACCGGACAGCCGAGTTCGGCTAGAAGCTGTAGTCCAACTGCGCCCGGTACAGGTTAAACTGAGAGACGCCGCCCATGCTCAGCGTCCGATACTTGAACGTGATCGACGCCGACGGTGCGAACGAGTAGACAATCCCGGCCTCCCAGTCCTGGGCCTGCTGACCGTTGCTGGCGTTGTTGCCGAAGAACCCGGTGCCGTAGAACCGCCAGGCATCGCTCAGGTTGAAGGAAAATCCGGCCGTCCATCCGTTGGCGTTGCCCGGGTAGATCGCGTCGGCGGCGGCGATGTCGGCTTCCGCCGCCCCGTAGGGCGGATAGAAGTTCTGCCCGTAGTTCAGGTACCCGGTGTCCAGACTGAACTTGTGGCCGACCCCGAGCATCGCGCCGAGGTCCCAATGGATGTTGACCTGCCACCCGTTGTCGGTCGTGTTGAAGACCGAGTCGGTCCACTGGGCCCACTCGCCGTCGAAATGAATCCCGGGGAACGCGTCCCACATGACGTACACGCCCCACCCGTTGCCAAGCGCCGGACAGTCGATGCCGTTGCCGCCCCATCCGGCCGCGGCCATTGCCACCGCGTTGGCGCCGATGTTCGTGACGCAGTGGTAGGAACTGCTCGAGACCACCCCGGTGTTCCCCGGGTTGAACGAGCCGCCGCCGGGACCGTACAGATGCCATTGCGCGACGTTGCCGAACCCCTGGGGACCCGGATTGTTGTTCGCGGGCGTGATCGTGTTGCCCACGTAGTTCGCCCCGAGCCGCAGGCCGGGGAAGATCTGGATGTTCGCGTCGACGCCGTAGGCGTCTTCACCGAAGAGGTACGAGCCGCCGCTGAGCGGAGAGAGCGGTGACCCGGTGCCGCCCATGACCCGGAGGACGGTACCCGTGATCATCAGGTCGGCCACGCTGGCGGCATGCCACTGGACCCACAGGCCGTCCGCAACGTTGATGCCGCTGTCGAACGACGAGTCTTCCCAGGTATCGCCGCCGGTGTTCATGATCAGCCCGAAGGGCCCGAACTGGACCGGATAGGTCACGCCGAGGTCGCCGCCCATCCGGCCGACCCGGATCTCGAGCGGCCAGCCCCACGCGTTCTTCCACTGGAAGAACGCGTCATCGACGGTGCCGAACGCGCCGTTGCCGAAGCCGGCGCCGGTGGCGCTGCTGTTGAAGATCTCGTAGCCGGCGCCGGAGTTGATCAGCGCGAGGTTGAAGTGCACGTCCGGGGACACGGCGGCGTCGAAGGCCAGCTTGAAGAGTTCCCGCGGCCGGTTCACCGTCGCCACGTTGCTGGCGGAGGTCGTGGAGGTTCTCAGGTTCCCGTTCACGCCGGGTGACGCGGCCGTCGAGCCGACGCCGGTGCCGCCCTGGGTATCCTGTGCCACGTCCTCCCGCAACCGCAACTTCCCGGTGATCCGGACGTTGTCCAGCTTGGCTTTGATCGCGTTGAGCTCTTCCTCAATCGCCGTCACGCGAACACCCAGCGCCGCCAGTTCGGCCCGGAACTCGTTGATGAGCCGCTGAAGTGCGTCGAGGTCCGCCTTGGTCACCTGCGGGCCGGCCGGAGCGGGGATCTGAATGCTCTCGATCCGGGCCAGCAGCCGTGCGACAACCATGGCCATTTCGTACCGCGTCATCGCCCGATCGCCCTTGAAGGTTCCGTCGGGGTAGCCCTCGACGAGACCCTTCGCCGCGAGCTCAGCGATCGCGTCGTACGCCCAGTGGTTCGTGGGCACGTCCGCGAACGGCTGCGCAAACGCGGGTGCGACCAAGGCAAACACGAGCGCGGCCGCAAGTGCTACGGCAGTCTGTCTCATGCTGCCCATTCCCCCTTGCTGCTGCGATGTCGGGTCTGGGCAGAGGCGTGAGGCTCGAGTGACCGTGTTTTCTCGCGCCTGTCGTCCTCTACCACGGCCCGCGTGTCCACCCCATCCCGGCACTCGCCCTCTGGTACCGCCCCCTCCTCTCCGGGCGAGAGATCATGCGGCCGCTGGCCGCTGGGATATGGGTGACAACTCAAGAGCAATGGCTAAAGCAAGACGAGAACCAACGCACAGGCGGCTTCCGCCCTAAGGGCGCGGCTCCCCCCGTCACATCCATATCGGTCTACGACAGCCCCACCGTATCTCCTCTAGAATTTTGAAGGGCACCTTCATATTACCCCCTCATGATAGCGAACTGGTGTTCGATTTCGCGGGAGCCTCGCCTCCGGCGGCGCCGGCCCGGGCGAGATACTGCTCTGCGATCACCACGGCCGCGTAGTCATCGTACGGCTCGGGCGGCACCTGAAACGACAGCGGCACCAGGCGCCGCCACCCGCGCGGCGGATGCTCAGTGAAGTAGCGCCGCCTGGCGGAGAGCGTGGTTTCCCGCTCTTCCGCGATCACGACGGCGGGGATGCGGGGCGACGCCGCGAGGCCGGCCAGCGCGGCCATCACCTGCCGTGATCCGGTGCCGCCGCCCACGACGATCACATCGGTCCGATGCTCGGCCGTCCACCGCGCGACCAGACTCGGGAGCTCCGCGGGCGGGACGATGGCTCTGGCGACAACGTGGCCGGGGACGCAGATCACGACCCCGCACTTGTCCCGTCCCGGGTCGATGCCGAGTACGGTCACCGGACCCCCCCTTCCTTCACCGGAACGTCACGGTGAGCGGACCGACGGTGTAGGTGTCGAGAAGCGCGACCGCCCTCACAGTCGTCGGCGCCCCTGCGGCCTTGACGCGGTCGACCGTTTCGAGTACCACGGCCGGATCCAGGCGGACATCGACCGGGCCGCCGGTCAGGGCGAACGGGGGCGCAACGACGCCGTCCCGCTTCGCGGCCGCGGCACAGGTGGCCGCAAGGTCGAGCAGGGCCGATTCGATCTGCTGCCGCGGGCGGCGGCCGTCGACCGACGCGGATGCGACCGTCTGGCCCTCCTTGAAGACCAGGACGTCGGGAAAGACGAGGATGGTCGCGTGGACCGGGAGGCCGCGCACCGTGTTCTCGCTCGCGATCATGCGGACGACCATGCGCTGGGCCCGCTCCGCGATGTCCCGCGACACGATGTCCACGGTGAGCCCGGGCGGTGAAATGACGATCGTGGCTCCGTCCGGCCCGGGGGCCGCCCCGCGCTGCCGCGCGGCCTGTGAGGCGAGGTCGACAAAGGTCTGCACGCGGAGGCGGGTGGCGGCGAGCGAATCCCGGCCGTCAATGACGGTCCGCAGCACTTCCTGGTCGTTCTGATAGATGATGTCACGAACCTGCAGCGCCCGCAGCTCGCGCTGCTGGGCGGCGATCTGCGCTTCGAGCTGCCGGGTCTGCTGCTGCACTTCCTGCAGGTGGAACAGGGCCTGACGGGCGTCCTGGCTGACCAGCAGGACCACGGCGAGGGTCACGACCGTAATCGTCATGCCGGTGAGCACGGTGATGATCTGCGCCGTGTACCGCGGCCGCACCCCAAACAGCGTCAGCCGCTTCCGTCCGATGGCGCGGCCCACGAGATTGCCGATGAAGGCCACGAGGCCGCTCACCAGGATGAGGACCGGGATCAGGATCGTCGCGACGCTCATGGGACCCGGCCCGCGGCGCGCCGGGTCCGAAGCCGGCCGAGCAGGCGCAGATAATTGGCGACTTCCCGGGCGTCCAGTTTGCTGCGGCCGCCGGCCCGCTCCGTAAAGACGTAGGGCACCTCGACGACGGCGGCCCGCGGATGCAGGACGAGGAGCTCGAGCAGGATCTTGTATCCGAGACCCGAGGGCGGCGGGTCCTCAAAGAGCGGCCTGCGCGCGGCGAAGAACCCGGACATCGGGTCCGCGGCCCGCACGCCGAGAAGAACGCGGGCCATCCAGGTGGCGCCCCGGCTCATCACCCGCCGCCGCCAGGGCCACCGCCTGACTCCGCCTCCGGCGACGTACCGGGATCCCACGGCAATGTCGGCCCCGGCGGCCAGCGCATGCAACAGCGCCGGCACCACCGCGGGTGGATGCGAGAGGTCGCTGTCCATCACCACGATGAGGTGCCCCCGCGCCCGGCGGACGCCTTCGAGCACCGCCGACGCCAGTCCGCTCTTCCCGGGCCGGGTGAGGATGATGATCGGAAGAACGCCGTGGAGTTCGGCGGCCACCCCAGCGGCAACCTGCCCCGTGCCGTCCGGCGAGGAGTCGTCGATCACAAGCACCTCGCAGGTTCCCGGCGTCCCGCCGCAGGCCGTGGCCAGGGCGCGCAGGAGCGCGGGGAGCGTCTCACGCTCGTTGTAGGTCGGCACGACGACCGTTGCGCCCGGCTCGGTCACGCCTACGAGCCGCTCCGGCACGCCGGCCCCGCGGGTTTCACCTCGAGAACGTAGGGTCCGTACCCATCGACCGGCTCGAGGCCCGGCGGCAGCCCGGCGACGCCGGCCAGGTCGTCGCGGCGCGCGACGAGGAACGCGCGCCCGGGCGCGCACAGATCCCGCCGGAGGGCCGCCGGATCGCCCGCCTGCTCGACGAGATGGCGCGAGTAGAACACCAGCGCGGCGGGGGCCTCGACCATGTACGCGACCACCCGATCGCCGGGACGCAGCCGCGGGCGCAGCGCGGCCGCGAGGGGCTTGATGGGCTTCTGCGTCTCGACCGCCGGCAGCGTGCCGGTGTAGAGGATGCCGAGGAACACCGCCGTCGTCGCCGGCAGCGACAGGAACGCCGCGGTGTACCGGCGCAGACGGAACAGCACCGTCGTCACGCCGGTGCCGAGCACGAGTGCACCGACCGGTGCGAGCAGGAAATCGCGGACGGCCGCGAATTCGCGCGGATACCGCGCGGTCGCGAACGTGGCCGCGGCCACGACGAGCAGCACCACTACGCCGATCTGCAGCGCGAACGACGTCGCGAGCGTCCGCCCGAGCCGGCCCGCCCCCTCGAAGAGAAACTCTTCCCACAGCCGGCCGACGGCGATGGCCGCCACCGGAAACGCCGGCAGGACGTCGGCCGGCACGCCTTCGCCGACGGCGACCGCCAGCAGCAGCACGAGCCCGCCCCACAGGAGACAGAGGAGACTGCCGTCCTGCCACCGCCGGAGATAATGGTAGGCGGCGGCGCCCGGCAGAAACGCGGTCCACGGCACGGCGCCGATCGCCAGGACGCCGATCCCGGTGACGAAGGCGGCGGCGTGGGCCGCCGGCGGGGCCGCGAGCCGGGACGCCGCGTGGCCCCACACCGCGGCGCGCAGGAACGCGCCGCCGGACCGGCCGGCCTCGACCGCGTACCACGGCGCGGCGACCGCCAGAAAGACCGCCGCGGCCGCCGGCCACGGGACCTCGCGCAGGCGGCCGAAGCCGCGCCGGTAGGCGAGGAACAACACGAAGACGAGAATCGGCACCGCGGCGGTGCCGGGGCCGCGCGTCAGCACCCCGAGGGCCATGAACAGTCCCGCCAGCACGTACTCGCGGCGGCGGTGATCGCGGTAGCCGCGATACCCGGCCCACAGGGCCAGCAGCATCCACGTCACGGCCGCCGTATCGAGCACCGCCAGCCGGGAGGTGACCGCATACGCCAGGGTGGTGGCAAGGATGAGGGCGCTGAGCAGACCGGTCCTCGGGCCGAACCATTCGCGGCCGAGCCCGAACGTGGCGGCCACACCGAGGACCCCGAACGCGGCCCCCCACACGCGGGCGGACCATTCCGAAAACCCCAGGAGCGCCCCCGATCCCGCCTGCAGCCACAGCCACAGCGGCGCCGGACCGAGCCACGGCGCGCCGTTCAGGTGCGGGGTCAGCAGGTGGCCGGAGACGAGAAGTTCACGGCCGGCCTCGGTGTAGCGCGGCTCGTCCACGTCCCAGAAGCTGCCGGCGCCGAGCCGAAAGACAAACAGGACCGCCGCGAAGGAGAGGACCAGGGCGAGCAGGAGGCGCTCACGCCTCAATGGGCCGCCCGCGCGAGGAGGATGGCGCCGGCGGCGCCGACCAGCAGGTCCGGCAGCCACGCGGCGAGGATGGGCGACAGCGCGTGTCCGTCCGCGGCCAGCTGGGCCGGAATCGCGACCAGGTAGTATCCGACGAGAATCCCGATGCTCATCCCGAAGCCCATGCTCGGACCGGACCGGTGGGGTCTGAGACTGAGCGGGACCGCCAGCAGGGCAAAGGCCACGCAGCTCACCGCGGTCGCGACCTTGGTGTTGAGCTCCCCGACGAATGGGCGGACGCTTGTGCCGCTGCGGCGGTATCGGGCGATCTCCCGCGCGAGCTCCCGCAGGCTCATGTCCGACGGTTGTTTCGGCGGCAGCACGAAATCCTGCGGGGCGCGCGGCACGGTCACCTGCAGCGTGTCGAACGTCGTGGACACCATCTGGCCCGCCGACAGCACGTAGACGTGGCCGGTGCGAAATGTCCACTGCGTCCCCTGCTGATAGATCGCCCGGTCCGCGTCAATCACTTCCAACGGCTGCCGCGGCGTCAGGTACACCACCGTGACGGTCTCGAGGGTGCGGGACCGCGGATCGTACCGGTGCGCGCTGTACAGGGCGTTCCCCTGCGGGATCGGCGCCTGGAAGAACACGTTCTCGATCGGGTGCAGCTCCGGCCCGTGCGCCATGACGTCGCCCATCACCGCGCGGTACTGATCCTCGCTGAGGCTCACCACGCCTTCGTTGAAGACGAGCACGCCGGCGGCGACGACGACGCCCGCCGCGACGATCGGCACGGCGATCCGGCGGAGGCTCACGCCGGACACCCGCAGCGCGGCGAGCTCGTTGTGGTCCGCGAGGCGCCCCATCCCCCACACCGTCGCCAGCAACACCCCCATCGGGGCGCTGAAGGCGATGAAGTACGGAATCTTATAGGCCATGAGCACCAGCGCGACGCGGATCGCGATCCCCTGGCCGATGATGAGACGCGCCAGGTAGAACAGATGGTTCATGACGAGCAGAACCGAGAAGAGGCCGAGCGCATACCCGAACGACGAGCCGACTTCGATCACCAGGAGCCGGTCCAGCAGCGTCACAACCGGAAGGCCTCGCCGAGGTAGACCTGGCGCGCTTCGGGGCTTTCGAGGATCCGCTCGGGCGTGCCGCTCGCGACGAGACGCCCGGCGTGAATGATCGCCGCGCGATCGGTGATCTGGAGGGTCTCGCGGACGTTGTGGTCGGTGATGATGACCCCGAGCCCACGGTCCCGGAGGTAGCGGACGATGCGCTGCAGATCCTGAATCGAAATGGGGTCGATGCCGGTGAACGGCTCGTCGAGCAGGAGAAACGAGGGATCGAGCGCGAGCGCCCGCGCGATCTCGACGCGGCGGCGCTCGCCGCCCGACAGCGTCCAGGCGGGCTGCCGCGCCAGGTCCGTGAGATGAAACTCGTCGAGCAACTCGCCGGCCCGCCGCTCCCGCACTACCCGGGAGGGCTCCCGCTGCTCGAGAACCAGCAGCACGTTTTCCGCCACCGTCAGGCGCCGGAAGACCGACGGGTCCTGGGCGAGATAGCCGACGCCGGCGCGGATGCGCGCGTCGACCGGTTCCTCGGTCACCGGAACGCCGCCGATCCACACCCGCCCGGCGTCCGGACGCACCAGGCCGACGATCATGTAGAACGTCGTCGTCTTGCCGGCCCCGTTGGGGCCGAGCAGCCCCACGATCTCGCCGCCGCGCGCCGACAGCGAGACGTGATCCACGACGTTGCGGCCGTTATAGCGCTTGACGAGATCGTCCGCGCGCAGGGTCCCCTCCTGCGGGAAAGGCACGCCGGCCCGCTCGACGGCGACGGCGCGGCTCACGGCGAGGACGTGGCGGGATACGCGACAATCTTGGGATGCCCGTCGGCCACCGCCGTGTTGTCGCGCAGGCGCACGGTGATGCGCTCGGCCTCCATGCGGTCCCGGTTCCGTGTGACGACCGCGTGGCCCAGCAGCACGACCGTGTCCGCGGCGCCGGAGTAGGTGGCGCGGTCGGCGGTGGCGTGCATGTGCGTGGCCGGGCGGTCGAGCGCCACGTGGCCCGTCGCCTCGCCGTTCCGGGCCGCGAGCTCGCCTTCGATGTGATCGGCTTCGAGCCGGTCGCCGCCGTGGACGGCGACCGCGCGCCCGTCCGCCGATCCGTGCTGGGCCGTGCGATCGTAGACGATCCGGCCGCCGCGCAGCTCCTCGTCGCCCCGCACGACGACGGCGTCGCCCGCCGCGTCGACCCGCCGGAGGTCCGGGCGGTCGTCCGCGACGAGGTGCGCGGCCGTGACGGTCGCCCAGACGCCCTTGTCGAGGAACCGCCCGTGCACGTGGCCGTCGGCGAGGATGTGACGGCTGCCCAAGTCGGCCGTCAGCGCATCGGCCTCGAGGCCCATCGTGGGCCCCGCGATGGTGCCGTGGCGCGGCAGCACGGCCTCGCGCCGGGCACCGTTGTAGCGGATCTCGGGGGCTTCGAGCCGCTCGTCGCCGCGCGTCACGACGACCCGCGTGCCGATGAACGTGTACTCGCCGGTCGCCGCGTCGTACTCGATCGTATCGGCGCCCGCGACGTCGACGGGCAGCGGACTGGGAGGTTGCGCCGAGGCGGCGACCGGCCGCCCGAAGAGCGGCACCACGGCGACGGCAACCAGGATCGCCACCGGCCACGCGAGGGTCACGCGGCGGGCGCGGGCGACAGGAATTGTCATGACCCCGGGCCCGCGCGTCACCGCAGGGTCATGTGGACGTTGCCGAAAAACCGCGTCTGGCCGAGCGCGAGGTCCGAGACCATGCTGTCCGCGTACATGATGACGCGCTCCTGAACGACGCGGACGTGCCCGCGGCCCTCGACCTGGCGGACCGTCGGCGAATAATACACGGTATCCGCGAACAGTTCGCGGCCGCTGCTCGTCACCCCGTGCACCTCGCCGGTGACCGTGATCTCGCGCGTTCGCGTATCGTACGCGCCGTGCGCACCCGTGACGCGCATGTGCGTCCCATCGGCGTTGAAGAAGGTCGCGCGCACCTGCGAGAGGGCGACCGTCCGCTGGGATTGGCCGAGCACCATGTCGTCGGCGAGAATCTGCCAGCGCATGTGGCCCTGACCGTCTGTGCCCACGAGGTTCCCGAGCTTGATCTCGCCGGACGTGACCCCGGTCGTCGAGCGGGCCGGCGTCCCGGCCTGGGGCGGCGCCGGTCCATCCCCGCCCGGCGACGGTGCGCCAACTCCGCCCCCCGCGGGCGCCGCGGCGGAAGGGACGGCGGGCAGTTTGGGCGGGCCGGTGTCGTCGCCGCGGCCGCGGGGCACGGCGCTCCACACGAGGGCCAGGACGAGTACGGCCGGGACCGCCCACAGCGCGAGGCGCCGGAGATTGCCGAGCCAGACGTTGCTCATGACAGACTCCCTCGGTTCACTGCCTTATCCTATCGTGGCCGTCGCCCGACTGTCCAGCGCGGCCAGCACCTCGCGCGCGGCGCGCGCGACCGCGCCGGGGGGGCCGAGGCGGCGGCGCACTTCGGCGAGATCGGCCCGCGCCCGCGCCGCGTTCGCGGGATCGAGCAGCCGCTCCACCTCCTGCGCGATCCGGGGCCCGGTGACCGCGTCCTGTAAGAGTTCGGGCACCGCCGGCCGGCCGAGCACGATGCTCGGGATCGAGAACCCCGTGCGCTCGAGCTCGGCGGTGACGACGAACCGCCGCGCGATCCAGGCGGTGAGCGCGGACACCCGGTAGACGACGACGGTGGGGACGCCGGCGCAGGCGGCCTCGACCGCGGCCGTACCCGAGGCGACCACCGCAACGGCGGCCGGCGCCATCGTCTCGACGGCGCGTCCGTCCGCAACGCGCACCGGCACGCCGGAGGCCGCGATGCGGCCGGTCACCACCGATTCGAGATGCGGGGACGCGAGCGGGAGGACGAAGCGCGCGGCCCGGGACGCGGCGAGGCGGCGCGCGGCGTCGAGCATCGGCGGCAGCAAGGCGCGAACTTCCTGAAGGCGGCTGCCGGGCAGGAGGGCGACCACCGGCGCCGGCCCCCGCGCAAGGCGCGGGGCAGGGCCGGCGTCGCCGTCCGGCGAGCCTCGGTCCGCGTGAGCGGGCGGCGCCTCGTCAACCGCGGGGTGCCCGACGTAGACGACGTCCGCCCCGGCGCGCCGGTACGCGTCGGCCTCGAACGGCAGAATGGCGAGGAGACGAACGGCCGCCTCCGCCATGCGCGCCGCCGAGCGGGTGCGGCGGCCGTAGGTCTGCGGCGGGACATAGTACACGACCCGTACCTTGTGCCCGAACCGCGCGGCGAGCTCGCGGTTCATGCCGGGAAAATCGACGAGCAGCAGCAGATCGGGGCGCTCGCGCTCGATGAGCCGGACGAGACGCGCGTAGCGCAGGGCAAAGACGGGGAGACGGACGTATGCCTCGGCATAGCCGATGACTCCCCAGGCCGTCGTGTCCAGGAGAACTCGGGCGCCGGCGGCCGCCATCCGGCCGCCGCCGGCGCCCACGATCTCCAGCCCCGGCCGCTCCCCCCGCAACGCCTCGATGAGCCGCGCGGCCTGATGGTCGCCCGACACTTCGCCGGCGACGACAAAGATGCGCCGGCGGCGGTCCCCCGCGGCCACGGGTCAGCCCCGCGCGGGGGGCACGGCCACGAGCGCGATCCCGGCGTCGTCGGCCTGGGCGATCAGCCGGTCGCGCTCGAGCAGCAGCGTGCGCTGCGCCTCCACCGCGAGCACGGCGCCGCGCGCGGCGGCGAGCGCCGCGGCGGTGTGCGGCCCCACGGCGGGCAGATCGTAGCGGGGATCCTGGCGCGGCCGTCCCACTTTGACCACGACCGCGCCCGGCGTGTGCCGGCCCGCGCGGGCGATCATCGCGTCGGTGCCCTCCGCGGCCTCGACGGCGATGACCATCCCGCGCCGCACCGCGACGGCCTGCCCGATGTCGAGCGCCGCCACCGCGGCGGCGATCCGCATCCCGAACGCGATGTCGGCCTCCTCCGCCGAGGACGGCGCGCGCCGGCCGAGCACGCCCGGGGCGGCGACCAGGTGCGGTGTGTAGCGCGCCTGCGGGGCGACGACGAACCCCGCGTCTTCGAGGGCCCGCACCAGCGCGGCGAGAATGCTCGCGTCGCCGAAATCGGTGAGCCGGCTGGCCACCAGCATGCCGAGCTCGTCGAGCGACACGCTCCCGGCCGCGGCGAGCTTGTCGACCTTGCCGGCCAGCACGACTTCGCGGACGCCGTGCGCCCGCAACGTCGCCACCATCGCGCCGAGCCGCCCGAGCCCGACGGTCTCGTAGTCGTCCGCGATGGTGCGAAGGCGCGGATCGGCGTCAAACACGTTGACGCAGACGACGCGGCGGCCCTCGCGATGCGCGCCCTCGGCGATTTCCACCGGCAGCACGCCGCGGCCCGCGATCATGCCGATGGGGCCGCCCGTCACCGCCGGATGCCCGTGCCGCGTTCCCGGCTCGCCCGGAGGAACTCGACGAGGCGGCGGATCTCGGGGAGCGCCGCGCACTCGACCTCGATCTTCTCGATCGCGCGGGACAGGTCGAGTCCCGACCGCACGAGCAGGCGGTGCGCCCGGCGCAGTTCCGCCTGGGCCGCCTCCGAGACGCCGGCCCGCTCGAGGCCGATCCGGTTGACCGCCACGGTGCGGTAGGGGTTGCCGTTGACCAGCATGTACGGCGGCACGTCCTTGTCGATGCGCGTAAAGCCGCCCACCATCGCAAGCGTGCCGATGTGGGCGAATTGAATGACGCCCGCCATGCCGCCGATGTTCGCGAAGTCTTCCACGACCACGTGACCGGCGAGCTGGCAGGCGTTCGTGATGATCACGCCGCGGCCGATGCGGCAATTGTGTCCTGCGTGGCTGTACGCCAGGATCTGGGTATCGTCGCCGACCGTGCTGGCCGCGCCTTCCCCCGTCGCCCGGCTGATCGAGACATACTCGCGCACGATCACCCGGTCGCCGATCCGAAGATAACTCCGTTCGCCCAGGAAGTGACGGTCCTGCGGGGGTCCGCCGAGGACGGCGCCGGAGAAGACGCGACAGTCCCGGCCGAGGCTGGTCCACTCTTCCACCACCACGTGCGGCCCGATCCACGTGCCCGGCCCGATCGTCACGTGCTCGGCGATCACGGTGTAGGGACCGACCCGCACGCCCCGGCCGAGCGCGGCCCCCGGCGCGATGATCGCCGTCGGGTGGACGGCCGGGGGCGCCTCGACCTCCCGCGGCCCGGCGCGGCGCGCCGGCTCAGCGTCCGGCACGCGGCGCCTCCTCGCTGAGGGGCCGAAGCGAGCCGGCGGCGCCGGCGCTGCGGTCGAGCGGAGCCATCGAATACGTGAACACCCCTTCGGCGACGACCACCCCGTCCACGCGGGCCGTGGCCTGCATCTGGCCGATTCGCGCCCGGGCGCGCAAGACGACGACTTCGGTAATCAACTGGTCTCCGGGACGCACGGGCCGGCGGAAGCGGCAGCGCTCGATCGCGGCGAAGTAGGCGATGTAGCCTTCGCTCCCGGGCAGGAACGACGCCAGGACGCCCCCCACCTGCGCCATCGATTCGGCGACCAGCACGCCGGGCATGATCGGATGACCGGGGAAATGGCCCTGAAAGAACGGCTCGTTGGCCGAGACGTTCTTGAGGCCCACGATGCGCCGGCCGAACTCGATCTCGAGAATCCGGTCCACGAGCAGCAACGGATAGCGGTGGGGAATCCGCGCCATGATGGCCTCGACGTCCATCGCACCCCGACGGGGCCGCTCATCCCCCACCCTCATCCCTCCTCGGCGCGGAGCGCCCGCACCAAGGCGACGTGCAGCCGGTGCCCCGCGCGCACCGCGATTACCGCGGCCGCAAGATCCGCGCCCAGCAGGCAGAGGTCGCCCAGCAGGTCGAGCACCTTGTGCCGCGCCGGCTCGTTCCCAAACCGGGGCGCGTTGAGAAACCCGGTCCCCCCGATCGCCAGCGTGTTCTCGAGCGAGGCGCCGAGCGCGAGCCCGCCCGCGCGCAGGGCCGCCGCGTCGCGTTCGTATCCCCACGTTCGCGCCGGCGCGATGGTCTCCTCGTAATCGTCGCCCAGGGCATCGAACGTGGCCGCCTGATCGCCCGCCGCCGGCGCCCGAAGGGTCACGACGCAAGCGAGCGAGAGACTCGGCGCGGGCAGCGCGACGACCCACGCGTTCCCGTCGCCGGCCCAGACCGGCGCCCGCGGCCGGATCGTGCGACGGGGCGCCTGCTGCGGGCGCAGTCCCGCCTCCCTCAGCGCGCGGACGAACGGCAGCGCGCTGCCGTCCATGCCGGGGACCTCGGGGCCGTCGACGTCCACGACGAGGTTGTCGACGCCCACCCCGCGGGCGGCGGACAGCAGGTGCTCGACGGTCCGGACGCCGCCGTCGCCGCCGACGGCCACGCACGCGGTCGTTCCCGTAACCCGATCCACGACGGCCGGAATCGCGTCCCCGCCGCGGTCGGTCCGCCGGAACAGGATCCCGCCGCCGGCCTCGCCGGGACGCAAGACCATCCCGACGGACACGCCGGTATGCAGGCCGACGCCGTGCAGGCGCACGGGCGACGCGATCGTGTGCTGCACCTCGCCCACGCGCCTACCGTCCTTCCAGCCGGTCGATCCGCCGCCGGAGATCGGCCAGTTCCCGCAGCGCGGCGGGCAGCCGCTGCGCCGCCGCCCCCACGCGGTGATGCTGCATCCTCGGACGCGCGGGACGCCCGGCGACGATCGTGCGCGGCGGGACGTCGCGCGTCACGGCCGAATCGCCCAGCACCACGGCGTCGTCCCCGATCGTGAGGTGGTCCGCGACGCCACTCATGCCCCCGATGAGCACCCGATGGCCGATCCGCACGCTGCCCGCGATGAAGCAGCCGGCCGCCATCGCGACGTCCTCGCCGATCTCCACGTTGTGTCCGATGTGCACGTAGTTGTCGAGCTTCGTGCCGCGCCCGATGCGCGTGACCCCGAGCGTCGCGCGGTCCACCGCGGAATTGGCGCCGATCTCGACGTCGTCCCCGAGCTCGACCGAGCCGACCTGCGGAATCGGCACGTGGCGCCGCGCGGCATCCTGCGCGTACCCGAACCCGTCGCTGCCGATCACGGTGCCCGACTGGATCACCACCCGGGCGCCGAGCATGCAGCCGTGCCGGACCGTCGCGCGGACGTGCAGGACGGAGTCCGAGCCGATGCGCACGCCGTCCTCGATGACCGAGTGCGCGTGGACCTGGACACGGTCGCCGAGGACGGTGTCGGGCCCGACGACGACGAACGGCCCGAGGAAGACGCCGGCGCCGAGCCGGACCCGCTCGCCGAGCACGCACGTCGCGTGCACGCCCGGGGGCGGCCCCATCGGCGGCGTGAGCGCCGCGAGCGCGCGCGCGAGGGCCAGGCGGAGATCGCGCACCCGGATGGCCGGCCCGTCCGTTGCGGGCGCGTCGTCGCGGACGATGACGGCGGCGGCACGGCCGACGACGGCGGGGAGGAGCGCCGGGTCCGCCACGACCACCACCGCGTCCCCGCCCGGCTCCGACGGTGGGGCGACGCGCGCCACCTCGACGTCGGGGTCGCCGCTCAGAGAGCCGCCGACATGCCGGGCAAGATCCGCGAGGCGCATGCGTCGCGGTCCCCTACTTGAGCTGATCGATGACCTGCTGCGTGATGTCCCGTCCGCCGTGCAGGGCCGGGCCTTTGACGATCACGACGCGCAGGCCGTCCTGCCGCGCGATCCGCCCGGCCACCTGATAGATCTCGAGATTGAGCTGGCCCTCGAGATCCCGCCGCATCTGGCCGAGTTCGGTGAGCAGGCGGGCGCGGCGGGCCGACAGCTCCGCCCGGCTGACCTGCGGCGCGAGCGCGTCGAGCTCGGCGGCCATCTGCTTCTCCCGATCGTCCAGCTGCCGCTGGTACTGCAGCGCCTTGACGCTTTCGTTCAACACGCGCTGGCTGTCCACGACGCCGATCGTGCTCCCGCATCCGCTCGCGAGCACCACGGCGCCGAGGATGAGCAGCGCCCCCCGAAGGCCCATGCCCGGCCGCCCCCTCACTTCTTGATGCGCGCGATCAGATCGTCCGTCGCGTCCGGGGCGTCCGGCGCGTCGACCGCCCGCGTGAGGACGAGGTCCCAACCCTTCGCCTGGGCCAGGGCGGCCGACTCGACGCGGAGATCCGCCAGGATGGTGGCCATGAGCCGGACGCGCTCGGCCCGCGCCTCCGAGATCTGCGCCTGCAGCGAGGTCACGCGGACCTGCAGGGTCCCCTCCGCCCGCGTCTGCGCCGCGACCATCTGCGAGCGGGCGCCCGCGATGAGCGCCTGCTGGCGCGCGCGGAGGTCGGCCTGCATGCGGGTGTTCAGTTCGGTGGTGAGCCGCGTCCGCTTCGCCGACAGATCCGTGTTCAGCCGCGCGCTGATTTCGGCGGCCTTCTTGTTCACGAGGTCTTGCCCCTGCGCGCTCAGCTGCGCCTGCAGCGCCTTGATCTGCTGCGTGTACGCGTCCTGCTGCTGCTTCTGGAACGCGGCGAGTGCGTCTGCATTGGCCTTGTCGTGCGCGGCGATCTTGTCGTCGCGCTCCTTCGTCATCGCCCGGATCTGTTGTGCCACGCTGTCCGCGTCTTTCTTGTCGGTCGGTTGGACGGCGTCAAGCTTCAGGTGCAGATTGAGGAGCGGCAGCCGGTATTGCTCGAACGTCTGCTGCTGGAATTGCGCGTCGTCCTGCTGCAGCGCCTGCGATTTGTCCAGGACGGCCTTTTGGATCGCCGCCTGGATCTGCGTCTGCTGCGCGTCGAACTGAACCTGCTGGTCGGACCGGACCTTGGCGGCGTAGGCGTCGAGTTCGCGGCGTGCCGCGGCCTCGGCGCCGGACGCGTCCGCGGCCATGCGCCGGCGGAACTCGGGCGTGAGCTGCGTCGACTCCCGCTGCGCCGCGGCGCGCAACTGCGGGCTCAGATCGATCGACTGCGGCGCCAGAAGGCTCGCCGACGCTTCCACCGCGGAGAGCTGCCCGACGAGATCCTGGAT
>DASYZR010000150.1 GCA_035945995.1 bacterium | reverse complement strand
GCCGGGGGACAACGTGACGATCGAGGGGGCGCTGATCACCCCGATTGCGCTGGAGGAAGGGCAGCGGTTCGCGGTGCGGGAGGGCGGCCGGACGGTCGGGGCCGGCGTGGTCGCCAAGATCCTCGCCTAATGGCCACCGCGACCGCCCCGCGTGGCGGGACCAGCCAGCGGGATGCGCTGGCGTCGGAACTAAAGGAGCGGCGAATGGCGCAGAAGATCCGAATCAAGCTCAAGGCCTACGATCATAAGGTGCTCGACCAGTCCGCGGAAAAGATCGTGGACACGGTTCGGCGGACCGGTGCGCGCATCTCCGGGCCTGTGCCGCTCCCGACCGACCGCAACGTGTACTGCGTGATCCGGTCTCCGCACATCGATAAGGAGTCGATGGAGCACTTCGAGCTGCGGACGCACAAGCGCCTGATCGACATCCTCGAGCCGACGCCCAAGACCGTCGACGCCCTGATGCACCTCGATCTGCCGGCCGGCGTCGACATCGAGATCAAGCTGTAAGCTGACCGACGCGTTTTGACGGGGAGCGAGGCACGATGGCAGCGATTCTCGGACGAAAACTCGGCATGACCCAGATCTTCGACGCGGCCGGCAACGTGGTGCCGGTCACCGTCGTCGAGGCGGGGCCCTGCGTTATCGTCGGGGTGCGCACGCCGGCGCGCGAAGGGTACGCCGCCGTCCAGCTCGGCTTCGATCCGCTCCCGGCCAAGCCCCGCACCCGCGCGCCGCAGAAGCCGTACCGCGGCGTCTTCACGAAGCGCGGGCTGGCGCCGATGCGCGTCGTTCGCGAGGTGCGTCTCGGGGCCGGCGAGACCTTCGAAGTGGGGCAGGCCGTCCGCGCGGACGTCTTCAGCGAGGGCGCCCGCGTGGATGTGAGCGGGGTCAGCAAGGGCAAGGGCTTTGCGGGCGCGATGAAGCGGCACAATTTCGGCGGGCAGCGGGATTCGCACGGCGTCAGCCTGATGCACCGCGCCGTCGGCAGCATCGGGTCGAGCAACATCGCGCGGGTGTGGAAGGGCAAGCGCATGCCCGGCCGGCTCGGTGGCGCGCGCACGACCGTGAAGGGGCTGCGCGTCGTGTCGGTCGATCTCGAGCGCAACGTGATCCTGATCCGGGGCGCGGTCCCGGGCCCGCGCGGCGCGGTCGTGCTGCTGCGGAGCACGTCCGGGGGGGCGGCGGCTCCGGGCCTGCCCCCGGGCACGGGGGCGAGGGCGGCGAAGGGAGCCCGCGCATGAGCCGGGAGTCGGCGATGAGAGACGCCCTGCCTCGCGGACGCCGCTCGACGATCACGCCGGGGTTCACGACGCGAATGTCGACCGTGTACGACGGCGAGGGCAAGGTCGTGGGCGAAGTGGAGTTGGCCGCGGCGATTTTCGGCCTGACGCCGCACACGCCGGCGCTGTACGAAGCCGTTCGCTGGCAGCTGGCCGGCCGGCACCGCGGCACACACGCGACGCTCACGCGCGGGATGGTCTCGCGCAGCACCCGCAAGCTCTACCGGCAGAAGGGCACCGGACGCGCGCGGCACGGGGCCCGGGGAGCGCCGGTCTTCCGCGGCGGCGGGATCGCCTTCGGGCCGCGGCCGCGGAGCTACCGGTACGTCCTGCCGAAGAAGGTCCGGCGGCTCGCCCTCCGGTCGGCGCTGTCGGCGCGCGCCGCGGAGGGGCGGATCGCCGTGCTCGACCGTCTCGACCTCGACCGCCCGAAGACCCGTACGCTCGCGGCGGCGCTGCGGGGGCTCGGACAGGTCACCTCCGGCCCGCGCCGCAGGCCCGAAGCGGTGCTGCTGGTGACGCCGGCGCCGAGCGAGGTCGTCGAGCGGTCCGCCGGCAACCTGCCGGGCCTGCGCGTCGTCGCGGCCGCCGCCCTCAACGTGCATGCGATTCTCGCCGCCGACCGGATCGTGTTCACGCGGGAAGCGCTCGAGCGGCTGGTGGAGGGCCTTCCGTCATGAGCCCGCACGGTCGCGGCCCGGACGGGCAGGCCGATCCGCGCGCCGTCATCCGGCGGCCGATCGTCACGGAGAAGAGCATGCGCGGGACGGCGATCAACAAGTACACCTTTGAAATCGATCCCGGATCGGCGAAGCCGGTGATCCGGGACGCGGTGCAGCGGCTCTTCAACGTACACGTCACAAAGGTCAACGTCATCCGGATTCCGGGACGGGCGCGGCGGCGGGGCCAGCACCACTACCGCGAGGCCGGGTACCGCAAGGCGATCGTCACGCTCGCCGCGGGCGACAAGATCGACATCGAGAAGCTGACGTGATGGCCGGGGGCCGGCCGCGATGACGATGGGCAGGCTCCACGGGCGCCACGCAACGATGGCGCCGGTGCCCCCGGCGCGAACGGAGGCCTGACGCATGGGCATCAAAAAGTTCAAGCCGGTCACGCCCGGTCGCCGGTTCATGACGGTGACGACGTTCGAGGAGATTACGCGGACGTCGCCCGAGCGGGCGCTCGTCGAGCCGCTCCTGAACCGGGCCGGCCGGAACGGCCAGGGCCGTGTGACGGTACGGCACCGCGGCGGCGGCCACAAGCGGCGGTACCGCATCATCGATTTTAAGCGCAACAAGGATGGGATCGCCGCGCGCGTGGCCGAGATCGAGTACGATCCGAACCGCTCCGCGCGGATCGCGCTCCTGCACTACCGGGACGGCGAGAAGCGGTACATCCTGGCGCCGGTGGGGCTCGGGGTCGGCGACGTCGTCGCCTCCGGGCCGGACGCGGAGATCCGGCCGGGGAACAACCTGCCGCTGCGGGCGATCCCGGTCGGCACGACCGTGCACAACCTCGAGTTGCAGATGGGCCGCGGCGGGCAGCTGGTCCGGAGCGCCGGCGCGGCGGCCCAGGTCATGGCCAAGGAAGGCGACTACGCGCAGGTGCGGCTGCCCTCCGGCGAGGTGCGCATGGTCCACATCGACTGCCGGGCGACGATCGGCCAGGTCGGCAACCTCGAGCACGAGGCGGTCAGCATCGGCAAGGCCGGGCGCACCCGGTGGCTCCGGCGCCGGCCGCATGTGCGGGGCGTGGTCATGGACCCGAGCAGCCACCCTCATGGGGGCGGCGAGGGCAAATCGCCGATCGGCATGCCGGGCCCGGTCACGCCGTGGGGCAAGCCGACGCTCGGCTACAAGACGCGCAAGACCAAGCCGAGCGACAAGTTCATCATCAAGCGGAGGAGCTAGGATGGGCCGGTCGCTCAAGAAGGGACCGTTCGTCGACGAGCACCTGCAGGTGAAGATCGACGCCCTCAACCGGACGCGCGAGCGCCGCGTGATCCGGACGTGGTCGCGCCGGTCGACGATCCTGCCGGACATGGTCGGCCACACGATCGCCGTGTACGACGGGCGCAAGCACGTGCCGGTGTACGTGACCGAAAACATGGTCGGGCACAAGCTCGGCGAGTTTGCCGCGACGCGGACGTTCAAGAGCCACGGCGTGCGGGTCGAGAAGACGACCACCGTGCGCCCGCTCCCGCCGGGCGGCGCGGCCCCGGCGGCGCCGGCCACGCCGCCGGCGTCGTCGTGACGCGCGGAGTGAGGGGGGCGGACTGATGGAAGCCAAGGCGGTCGCGCGGTACGTGCGCATCGCGCCGCGGAAGGTGCGGCCGGTGACGGCGCTCATCACCGGCAAGGCCGTGGACGAGGCGCTGGCCGTGCTGCGGTTCACGCCGAACCGGGCGGCGCACGCGGTCGCCAAGGTGGTGGCGTCGGCCGCGGCCAACGCCGAGCACAACTTGGAGCTCGCGCGGGACGCCCTGCGGGTCCGGCGAGCGTACGTCGACAGCGGTCCGAGCCAGCGGCGGATGCAGGCCCGCGCCCGCGGCCGGGCGGACGTGATCAAGAAGCGCAGCAGTCACATTACCGTGATCGTGGCGGATGAGTAGTAACCCCGCAAGGGGACTAGCCGGCGAGATGCGCCGGCTTCGCGGAGGGACGCCGTGGGGCAGAAGATCCACCCGATCGGCCTGAGGCTCGGCATCATCAAGGACTGGGAGTCCAAGTGGTACGCCGAAAAGAACTTCCCCGAGCTGATCGAGGAAGATCAGAAGCTCCGGGCCGCCATCAAGAAGAAGATGGGGCGCGCCGGCATCTCCCGGATCGAGATCGAGCGGGCGGCCAACCGCGTCCGCATCACGATCCATTCGGCGCGGCCCGGCATCATCATCGGCCGGGGCGGGACCGGGATCGACGCCCTCAAGAAAGAGCTGGAGGCGTCGACCGGCAAGGCGATCCAGTTGAACGTCCAGGAGATCCGGCGGGCCGAGCTCGAGGCGGCCCTCGTTGCCCAGAACGTGGCGGGCCAGCTCGAGCGGCGCATCGCGTACCGGCGGGCCATGAAGCAGGCTGTGGCCCGGAGCCTGCGCAGCGGGGCGAAGGGCATCCGCATCTCGTGCAGCGGCCGTCTGGCCGGCGCCGAGATCGCGCGGTACGAGTGGTACCGGGAGGGCCGGGTGCCCCTCCAGACGCTGCGGGCGGACATCGACTTCGGCGTGGCCGAGGCGCTGACGACCTACGGCCGGATCGGCGTGAAAGTGTGGATATATCGGGGCGACGTGCTGCCGGAGCGGCGGCGCGCGCCCGGCACGGAGGGACGGACCCGTGCGTCGGACACGGTCGTGCTGCCGTCGCGGCAGCCGCGGGTGACCGTGCAGCAGAGGAGGCCGGACGCGAATGTTGATGCCCAAGAGGGTCAAGTTCCGTAAGGCCCACCGCGGCCGGATGCGCGGCGAGGCCCACACCGGGGCGGCCGTCGCCTTCGGGGAGTTCGGGCTGCAGGCGCAGGACCGCGCGTGGGTCACCGCGCAGCAGATCGAGGCGGCGCGGCGCGCGATCACGCGGTACATCAAGCGCGGCGGCAAGCTGTGGATTCGGGTGTTCCCGGATCATCCGGTCACGAAGAAGCCGGCCGAGACCCGGATGGGCAGCGGCAAGGGCAATCCGGAACTCTGGGCCGCGGTCGTGAAGCCCGGCCGGGTGCTGTTCGAACTGGGCGGGGTGAGCGAAGCGGTCGCACGCGAGGCGATGATCCTCGCGGGACACAAACTGCCGATCCCGACGCGGTTCGTGCTGCGCGACGAGATCGGCGAGATCGGCGCGCGGGCGGCCGCCGGCGCCGCCGGACCGGCGGCGGGAGGACAGGCGTAATGGCGGAGTCGATGCGCGACCTGACCGAGGCGGAACTCAACAAGCGGCTCGCGGACGCGCGGCAGGAGCTCTTCACGCTGCGGCTGCAGCGGGCCTCGGGCAAGCTGCTGCAGCCGGCACGGATCGCGGGGACGCGGCGGACGGTCGCCCGGCTCCTGACCGAACTGCGGGCGCGCGCGCTCGGCGCCCTGCCTGGAGGCCGGCAATGAACGAGATGCACGCCCCCCTTGGGGGAGCCGCCGGCGCGGCCCGGGGGATCCGCAAGACGCGGACGGGGCGCGTGGTGAGCGACAAGATGCAGAAGACCGTCGTCGTCGAGGTATCGCGGCGCGGGCGTCATCCCGTGTACAAGAAGATCGTGCAGCACACCGCGCGGTACAAGGCGCATGACGAGCGCGGCGACGCGCACGTGGGCGACACGGTCCTGATCGCGGAGACGCGGCCCCTCAGCAAGGACAAGCGCTGGCGGGTCGTCCGGGTGGTGGAAAAGGCGCGATGATGGCGAGGGCACGATGATACAGAACTACACCCGCCTCAGGGTCGCCGACAACACGGGGGCGCGCGAGATCATGTGCATCCGGGTGTACGGCGGGTCCCGGCGCCGCTACGCGGCCGTCGGCGACGTGATCGTCGCCACGGTCAAACAGGCCATTCCGAACAGCGCCGTCAAGAAGGGCGAGGTCGTGAAGGCCGTCGTGGTGCGCACGGTGCAGCCGACGCGCCGGCCCGACGGCTCGGCGATCCGGTTCGACGACAACGCCGCGGTGCTGATCACCGATCAGAACAACCCGCGCGGGACCCGAATCTTCGGGCCGGTGGCGCGGGAGCTGCGCGAACGGCAGTTCATGAAGATCATCTCGCTTGCGCCGGAGGTGCTGTAATGGCGTCGATCCCGTCTCGCGCGGGACGAACTGCGCGGGTGCACGTCCGGCGGGGCGACACGGTCGAAGTGATCACCGGCAAGTACCGCGGCAAGCGGGGCAAGGTGCTGCGCGTCCTTCCGGACGAGGGGCGGATCATCGTCGAGGCGGTGATGGTGGCGAAACGCCACACTAAGCCGACCGAGAAGATGCCCGCGGGCGGCATCGTGGAAAAAGAACTGGCGTTTCCCGCGGGCAAGGCGATGCTGGTCTGCCCGCGCTGCGGGCGGGCGGTGCGGTTCGGGCACCGCGTGCTCGACGACGGCGGCAAGGTGCGGGTGTGCCGCCACTGCGGCGAGGTCATCGACAAGTAGCCATGGCACGGATGCGTGAACGGTACAAGACGGACGTCGTCCCGCAACTGCGGAAGCGCTTCGGGTACCGCAGCGTAATGCAGGTGCCCAAGGTCGAGAAGGTCGTCATCAACATGCGCGTGGCGGATGCCCTGCAGGACCAGCGGCATCTCGACAAGTCGGTCGAGGAGCTGACGCAGATCAGCGGGCAGCGGCCGGTGATCGCGCGGGCCCGGCGGTCGATCGCGGCGTTCAAGCTGCGCACGGGCAACCCGATCGGCTGCAAGGTGACGCTGCGGGGGGAGCGGATGTACGAGTTCCTCGACAAGCTCTTCAACATCAGCCTGCCGCGGATCAAGGACTTCAAAGGGATCCCGGCCCGGTCGTTCGACGGACGCGGCGGCATGAACATCGGGATCCGGGAACAGCTCATCTTCCCGGAGATCGAGTACGACAAGGTCGAGAAGATCCGCGGGATGGATATCGCCATCGTGACGACGGCGCGGACCGACGAGGAGGCGCGGGAGCTGCTGCGCGGCCTCGGGTTGCCGTTCCGCGAGGCCGCTCCCGCCGGGGGTGCTTAACGGATGCCGAAGAAGGCGCTGCTGAACAAGTGGCGGAGGCCGGTCAAGTTCAAAGTCCGGCGCTACAGCCGGTGCCGGCTGTGCGGCCGCCCGCGCGCGGTCTTCCGGAAATTTGGCCTGTGCCGGATCTGCCTGCGGACCCTCGCCCACAAGGGCGAGATCCCCGGCGTGGTCAAAGCCAGCTGGTGAACTGCGGATCGAGCCGTTGATCCAGGCGGAACTGGGTCCGAGGCGGCGCTGACCGACGCGTTTTGATGAGGTGACGGAGTGGGTGTGATTACGGATCCCATCGCGGATATGCTGACGCGCATCCGGAACGCGATGACCGCGCGGCACGACACGGTGCTGCTGCCGCCCTCGCGGATGAAAGTCGAAATCGCGAAGATCCTCAAGAACGAGGGCTTCATCGCGGATTTCGAGCTGGACAAGAAGGCCCCGCACCAGTTGCGGCTCCAACTGCGGTACGGCGAGCGCAAGACCGGCGTCATCACCGGGCTCCGGCGGATCAGCCGGCCGGGGCTCCGGGTGTACCGGCGCCGGACCGAGATTCCGCGGGTGCGGGGCGGCCTCGGGGTCGCAATTCTCTCGACGTCGCGCGGGATCATGACCGACCGCGACGCCCGGCGCGCCGGCGTCGGCGGCGAGATCCTGTGCTTCATCTGGTGAGGAGCCGAGCATGTCACGGGTAGGCAGACAACCGATTGTGATTCCTGCCGGCGTCGACGTGGCGGTCACCGACCGGACGGTGCGGGTCAAGGGGCCGAAGGGGGCGTTGGAACGGACCGTCCACCCCGACATCGCGGTCGCCGTC
The DNA here is from genome assembly GCA_035945995.1 of bacterium. Lineage (NCBI taxonomy): Bacteria > bacterium. The sequence continues at coordinate 1,727 of DASYZR010000150.1, read as the reverse complement.
GCGGACGCGCCGGGATCCCCCGCCGGGGCAGGCCGGCGCATCACCGTGTCGCGGCCGACCGACGACCGGTTTCACCGGGCGCTCCACGGCCTGACCCGGGCGCTGATCGCCAACATGGTGCGGGGCGTCACCCAAGGGTACGAGGTGCAGCTGGAGATCCAGGGTGTCGGCTACCGCGCCCAGAAGCAGGGGAAGAAACTCTCGCTGCAGCTCGGATTCTCGCATCCCGTGGAGCTCGATCCGCCGGACGGGATCACCCTGGACGCGCCGGCGCCGAACCGGATCGTGGTCTCGGGCATCGACAAGGAGGCGGTCGGCCAGATGGCCGCCGGCATCCGCGCGCTCCGAAAGCCGGATCCGTACAAGGGCAAGGGCGTCCGCTACGCCGGGGAGCGGGTCCGGCGCAAGGCCGGCAAGGCCGGGAAGGCGGCCGCCGGCGCGGGCGGCGCCAAGGCATAGCCGGCGGGGGAGCCAACCATGATCAAGCGCAAGAGCCGCAACGAGTCGCGCCAGCGCCGCCATCTCCGGATCCGGCGCGGGGTGCGGGGGACGCCGGCGCGGCCCCGGCTGTCCGTGTTCCGCAGCGTGGCGCACATCTACGCGCAGGTGGTCGACGACCAGGCCGGCCGGACGCTGGCCGCGGCGTCGAGCCTCGACCCGGAGATCCGCACGCAGGCCGCCGGGGTGAAGAAGGCCGAGGCCGGCAAGCTGGTCGGGCAGCTGGTGGCCCGCCGGGCCAAAGAGCACGGCGTGAGCCGGGTCGTGTTCGACCGGGGCGGATATCTGTATCACGGCAGGGTGAAGGCCGTCGCCGACGGCGCCCGCGAAGGCGGGCTGGAATTCTAACTCGAGCGAGAAGAGGCGGAGGGACGGAATGCCGCGGTTCGTCAAGGGTAAGGGGCGGGGCAAGAAACCTCGCAAGATCGAGGCGCCGCCGGCGCAGAAGCCGGCGGACCTCGAGTATCTGCACCGGCGGGTCAAGGCCGACGACGTCAACCTGACGACGGAAAAGGCGATCTGGATCAACCGGGTCGCCAAGGTGACCAAGGGCGCGAAGCGCTTCAACTTCAGCGCGCTCGTGGTGGTGGGCGATGAGCACGGCCACGTCGGCCTCGGGCTCGGCAAGGCCGCGGAGGTGCCGGACGCGATCCGGAAGGGCACGGAGGAGGCCCGTAAGAGTCTCATGGGCGTCTCGCTGGCCGGTGCCTCGATCCCGCATGAGATCCTTTCCGTCTATGGGGCGGCGCGGGTGCTGTTGAAGCCGGCCGCGCCCGGCACGGGCGTCATCGCGGGCGGGCCGGTGCGCGCGGTGCTCGAGGCCGCCGGCGTCCGGGACATTCTGACGAAGTCGCTCGGCAGCAACAATCCGATCAATCAGGCGCGGGCGACGCTCAAGGGGCTGCTGGACATCCGGCTGCCCTCGGAGGTGGCGCGCACGCGGCGCAAGTCCGTGGAAGACCTGTTGGGACGGAGGGCGGCGCAGTGGCAGACGAGCGTATAGCCGGGAGCCGGGTGCGTGTGACGCTCCGCCGCAGCCTGATCGGCTGGCCGGCCGATCAGCGCCGCACGGCGATGGCGCTCGGGCTGCGCCGGATCGGCGCGAGCCGCGTGCACGCCGAGACCCCCCAGCTCGCAGGGGCCGTCCGCAAGATCCAGCATCTGGTGTCGGTCGAAGAGGTGGAGCATGGTCGGACTGGGTGATCTCCGGCCGGCCCACGGCGCGCGCC
>DASYZR010000149.1 GCA_035945995.1 bacterium | reverse complement strand
TCATGCTGGGGGGTTCCCGGACGTGAACGTCGCCGCCGGCGCGCTGCCGGCCGTCAGGCCCCGCGTTCCGGCGCGCCGGGGGCTGCGGCATCTGGCCGGCCGCTTCGCCCGCAACCGGCTGGCCCTGGCCGGATTGGCCGTGTTTGGGACGGTCCTCGTGATCGCAATCGCCGCGCCCTGGGTCGCGCCGTACTCGCCGATCAAGACGGACTTTTCGTCCTACCTGCGGCCCCCCGACGCCCGCCACCTGCTGGGGACCGACGAGTTGGGCCGCGACGTCCTGAGCCGCATCCTCTTCGGCTCGCGCGCCTCGCTCGAGGCCGGCGTCATCTCCGTGGGGCTCGGCATCTCCGCGGGGGTGCCGCTCGGCCTGGCCGCGGGCTTCTACGGCGGCCGGCTCGACGACGTGCTGATGCGGCTCACCGACGCGATGCTGTCGTTCCCGCCGCTGATCCTCGCGCTGGCCGTGGCCGCGGTCCTCGGCGTGGGCCTCGCGAAGGTGATGATCGCGATCGCGGTCGTGCTCGCGCCGGTCTTCATGCGCATCATGCGCGCGCAGGTGCTCTCGGAGCGGGGGCGGGAGTACATCCAGGCGGCCCGCGCGATGGGCGCCGCGGACCGGCGGATCATCTGGCGGCACCTCTTGCCCAACAGCGTCGCGCCGATCGTCGTGCAGGGCTCCCTCAACGTCGCCGGCGCGATCCTGACCGAAGCGACCCTGAGCTTCCTCGGACTCGGGACGCAGCCGCCCACGCCGTCGTGGGGCTCGATGCTGAACGCCGCGCAGCAGTACCTGACGCAGGCGCCGTGGCTGTCGATCTGGCCCGGCGTCGCGATCGCCGTCACGGTGTTCGCCGTCAACGTCGCCGGCGACGGCATTCGCGAAATCTGGGATCCGCGAACCCGCTGAGGCGCGGAGGCCGGGCTCACGGGCGGCCGTCGGAGGCGCATCGCATGCCGGTGACCATCGACGCGGGGCGACTCCGCCGCAGGCTGAAAATGCTCGCCGAGATCGGGCGTACCTCCGAGGGCGGCGTTACCCGCCTGTCGTATCGCGCCGAGCACGCGGCCGCGGTCCGGCTCGCCGCCGGGTGGATGGCGGACGCCGGCGGCCGGCCCGGCGTGGACGAGTGGGGCAACCTTCATGGTCTGGTGCCGGGTGCAGACGAGACGCGCGGGCCCATCGCCGCCGGGTCGCATCTCGACACGGTCCCGAACGGGGGCATGTTCGACGGCGCGCTCGGCGTCGTGGCGGCCGTCGAGGCGGCGCAGGCCGTCCGCGACGCCGGACTCCGGCTCGCCCGGCCGCTTCTGCTGCTCGCCTTCGCCGAAGAGGAGGGCACATCGTTCGGGGTCGGCTGCCTCGGGTCGCTCGCCGCCGTCGGCCGCGCCCCTTCGTCCGAAACGATCCACGATCGCGACGGTATCACGGCCGCCGAGCGGCTGCGGAAGTTCGACCCGGGCGTCGCCCGCGCTCCGCTCCCGCCGGCGATGGCCGCCTATCTCGAGCTCCACATCGAGCAAGGTCCGGTCCTGGCCTCGCGCGGAGCGCCGCTCGCGGCGGTTGAAGCGATCGTCGGCATCGCGCGCGCCACGCTTACGTTCCGCGGGCAGGCGAACCATGCCGGCACGACGCCGATGGACGCGCGTCGCGATGCGCTGTGGGGTGCCGCCGACCTCGTGGCGCACGTGCGGACGCTGGCCCGCGACACGGGGGGACGCGCCGTCGCCACGGTCGGCCGCCTCGCGGTGTCGCCCGGCGCGACGAACGTGATCCCGGGAGGCGCCGAGATGACCGTGGAGCTGCGCAGCGCCGATGCATCGGTCCTCGACGATCTGCGCGCCGGCGTCGAGGCGGCCGGGAGGGCGTCGGCGGAGCGCTTCGGCCTCGATCTCGCGACCGGCACCTGGCGCTCCGAGCCGCCGGTTCCGCTGGACACGGGCGTCCGCGCGGCCATCGTCGGCGCGGCGGGCGATCTTGGATGGCCGATCATTACGATGCCGAGCTGGGCGGGACACGACGCCAAGATTCTGGGCGTCCGCGTCCCCACGGGCATGATTTTCGTGCCGAGCGACCGAGGCATTAGTCACTCGCCGGACGAACACACGTCATGGGAGGACGCGGCGCGCGGCACGCAGGTGCTGTGCCGGACGCTCGAGCGGCTCGCCGTATGACGCGCCAGGCGACCCGAGGTGATGGCCGTGGTTGAAGAACCACCAGGGCGAGATTCGGCGCCGGAGGAACCGGGCCCGGAACACGCCGCCCCCGGCGACAGCGCGGCGGAGTCGCCGCGTCAGCAGGCCGTTCCGCTCGAGGCCGTCCCGACCCGAGAACTCCTGGTGTGGATGCTCGGCGTCCTCGGCGCGAAGGCGTGGCAGGGGATGGGCCTCGTCCCGAATCCCCTCAGCGGCAAGATCGAACGCGACCTTCCGGACGCCCGAGCGGCCATCGACGCGTTTTCCGCGCTTCTGGAAGGAGCGAAGCCGCATCTCGACGACCGGGTCCGCCGCGAGACCGAAGCGCTGTTGACCACGCTGCGCTTGAATTTCGTCGAAAAAAGCAGCGGTTCGTAGCGCCGGGTCGGCGGGGCGTTGTTATCCACACGTTGTTGTCCACATTATCCCGATATTCAGCGAACGAAGTTTCCGGATTGCGCGCACGCGATGGGTATGGTACAAATCTTTCTGGAGGCGCAAGCCCTCCGGCAAGGTAGCCGACTCAAACGCTCGCGCACGTGGACGCCGAAAGCTGGTCAAGCGTACTTCGGGGGTAACTCCGGAGAACGGCTGGCGGGCAGTAGGCACCGGCGGCGAGAGCCGAAGACGGTGACACGCCGGGGCGGTGAGCGCCTCCCGAATTTTTCCGTCTCCGTATCGGCTTCGGTATAATCACCCTGAGGACTCCATGGCGAACCATCTCGCCGGCGCCCGCAGCGCCTATTTGATCTCGGCCGCCCACCAACCGGTCGATTGGTATCCGTGGGGGGACGCGGCCTTCGATCGCGCCCGCACCGAGGACCGGCCGATCCTTCTCGACATCGGCGCGGTGTGGTGCCACTGGTGTCACGTGATCGACCGCGAGTCCTACGACGATCCGGACACCGCGGCGATCATCAACGCCCATTTCGTCCCCGTGAAGGTGGACCGCGACGAGCGGCCCGACGTGGACGTCCGCTACCAGAACGCGGTGGCCGCGATCACGGGGCAGGGCGGATGGCCGCTCACCGCGTTTCTGACGCCGGAAGGGCGGGTGTTCTTCGGCGGGACGTACTTTCCGCCGGACGCGGGACAGGGCCGCCCGGGGTTCAAGCAGGTGCTCCGCTCGGTCGCGGAGTTCTATCGGACCCACCGTGATCAGGCGCACGCGTATGCCGGCGAGCTCTATCAGGCGCTCCACCGCCTCGGGGACGTGCGGGACACCGGCGAGGTCCTGACCCCGGGTCTCGTCTCCGCCGCGGTCGCCGACATCACCCGACAGTTCGATCCCGGCCACGGCGGGTTCGGCGGCGCGCCCAAGTTTCCGCACCCAAGCGCGCTCGAGCTGCTGCTCCGGCGGCACGAGCAAAGCCGGGATCCCGAGCTGTTGTCGATCGTCGCGCGGACGCTCGAGCGGATGGCCCGCGGCGGCGTCTACGACCAGCTCGGCGGCGGCTTCCACCGGTACTCGGTCGATGCCGCCTGGATCGTCCCGCACTTCGAAAAGATGCTCTACGACAACGCCGGGCTGCTCGCAAACTACGCGGGCGCGTTTCGGGCGGGCGGCAACCCGCTGTTTCGCGAGACGGCGGAGGGCATCGTCGGCTACGTCCGCGGAACGCTCATGGACGCGGACGGCGGCTTCTACACGAGCCAGGACGCCGACATCTCGCTGCACGACGACGGGGACTACTACACGTGGACGCGGGACGAAGCGGCGACGGCCCTCTCCGCCGACGAGCTGGCGGCGGCCGCGCTGCGGTACCATCTCGACGGACCGGGGGAGATGCACCACGACCCGCGCCGGCACGTGCTCTACGTCGACAAGGATCCCGACGTCATCGCCGCGTTGCTCACGCGCCCGGTCGACGAGGTCCTCGCCCTCCTGGCGCGGGTTCGGGGGCGGCTGCTGGCGGCGCGCGCGGCGCGGCCCGCACCGTTCGTAGATCGCACGATCTACGCCGGCTGGAACGGCATGATGATCTCGGCGTTCTTTGCCGCGTCGCGCCTTCCCGGGCTTGATGGGGTGGCCGCCGACGCGGTCCGGGCGCTCGAGCGCGTCATCCGCGACGCATATGCGCCCGGCCCGGCACCCGACCGCGCCCGCCCGCCGGGAGACGGCGCGGGCCGCGGCTTCCGCCATGTCGTCGGCGATGCCGGCAGCGTCGGGGGCCTCCTCGACGACCAGGTGCACATGGCGGCCGCGCTGCTCGACGGATTCGAGCACACGGGCGAGCCGCGCTACCTGCGCTGCGCGATCGAGACGATGGACTACGTCCTCGACGAGTTTCGCCCGCCGTCGGGGGCGTTCTACGACGTCGCCCGGAACCGCGTCGCGGGCCGCAGCGCTCCGGGCGGGCTCGGGCTGCCGTACGTGCCGGTGCAAGACGCGCCGACCCCGTCCGGGAACGGCGTTGCGATCCAGGCCCTCGAACGGCTGGGGGCGCTCACGGGGGACGGGCGGTACCGCGACGAGGCCGGGCGTGCGCTCCGCGCGTGCGCGCCGGGCCGCGTGGAGCAGGGTCTGTTTGCGGCGACGGTCGGCCTCGCGCTCGAAACGCACCTTGCGCCCCCGCTGCACGTCGTCGTCGTGGGTCCCCGCGGGGATCCTCGGACCCGCGCGCTGCACGCGGCCGCGCTCGGAACCTACCGGCACGGGCTCGTCGTGCAGCTCTACGATCCCGCGGGCGACGGCCTGTCCCCGACAGGGGGCACGGCGGGACGGCTGCCGGCCGTGGTGGCGGACGGCGATGCGACCACCGGAGCCGCGGCGGCACCGCGCGCGTACGCCTGCACCGCCACCGAATGCGCGGAGCCCGCCACATCCCCGGAGGCCCTGGCCGATCGGATCCGGACGTTCGGGCGCCTCGCCGGGTGAGCTACGTCCGCCTCAAGCACACGCTGTCGTCGATCGCGCTCGCCTCGCTGGCCGATCCCGGCCGCGCCGCGGCGGCGCCGGCAATGGCGGCGTACGCCGCGTTGAGTCCGATCGGAGACGCGGTGCCGGCGGCGGCGATCGCCCGGCGCGCCGCGATGGAGCCGAGTAGCGTCCGGCGCGCGCTCCTCGCGACGGGGTTGTTCACGGATGGCGCGGACGGCCCGGCGCTGGCCGCGCCCTACCGGCCACACGCCGCGTATTTTCACCGGCAGGCGGCCCGGCTCGCCGAGGCGCTGCGCCTCGCCGAGCGCCACGCGCCCCCCGGGGTGCCGCTCGAGGTTTACCGCGGTGCCGCCCTGTTCAACGCCGGCTTGTTCTTCGAGTGCCACGAGTACCTCGAGGACGTCTGGCGGAACAGCCGTCCGCCGGAGCGCGAATTCTACCACGGGCTCGTCCAGGCGGCGGCCGGTTGCTACCATGCGGAGAAGGGCAACGCGCACGGCGCGGCTGTGCTGCTCGGCAAGGCGCGGGCGAAACTGACGGCGTACGGGCCGCGCTTCCTCGGCGTAGACGTGGACGCGCTGCTGACCTCGCTCGACCCCGTGGAGCGGGCCGCACGCAACGGCTTCGGACAACCTGCCTCGCGGCCTTACAGCGGCCCCCGCCCCGTGCTCGGCTTCGCCGCGTAGGCCATGCCGGCGCGCGACCAGTTGTCGCTCCTCCCGCCGTCCGGTCCCGCGCCGATCGACGGCCGCATCTACGTCGGGACGTGCTCCTGGGCGGAAAAGTCGTTCGTGAAGAGCGAGTTCTACCCGCCGGGCGTCCGGAGCGCGTCCGACCGGCTGCGGTACTATGCGGGACAATTTCCGACCGTCGAGGTCGATGCGTCCTACTTCGCGCTCCTGCCGGCGGCCTACAGCCGCCGGTGGGTCGAGGACACACCGCCCGGCTTCGTCATGAACGTCAAGGCGTTCGGGCTGTTCACGGGACACGCCGTCGGCGTCAAGCGCCTCCCGCCCGGCTTCGCGGCGCTGCTCCCGGAGCGGGTGCGGAAGGCCGCGGAAGTCAAGCTCCTGGATGTCTCGGAAGAGTTTCGAAACGCCTGCTGGGACGCGTATCGCGCCTTTCTGGCGCCGCTCGCCGAGGCGGGGAAACTCGGGTACGTCTTGTTCCAACTGCCGCCCGGCATCCGCTATGGGCCGCTGATCATGGAAGAAATGGAGCGGACGGTGCGGGAGCTGCCCGGCCGCCAACTCGCCGTCGAGTTCCGGCACCGCGACTGGGCGCGGCACCCGGAGGTGTTCGACGAGCTGTCGCGCCTCGGCCTCGCTTACGTCATGGTGGACCTGCCCGACCTGCCCTGGCTCATGCCGCCGGTCGAGCGCGTCACCTCCGGCGTCGCGGTCATCCGGTTTCATGGGCGAAACCGCGAGGGCTGGGCGCGCGCCGGCGCGTCGACCGATCAGCGGTACGACTACGCATATTCGGCGGACGAGCTCCGCCACTGGGCCGGCGTCGCCCGGCGCCTCGGCGAGCGCACCGACAGACTCTACGCGATGTTCAACAATCACGTGGGCGGGGCCATGGCCCGCGACGCCCGGGCGCTCGCGGCGCTGCTCGAAGGAGCGGGGTAGACCCGGGCGAGTCAGCTCCGCCGGGCCGCGTAGAAGACGCGCCCGGTTTCGGCGGTCACCTCGTCGAACGACGGGCTGCTCCAGCGCCCCAGCACCTCGAACCCGGCGGCCTTCAACGAGGCATCGATCGCCGGAATCGGGTACCCGCGCTCGCGGTGCACTTCCCGGACGCGTTCGTACAGGTCGTCTTGCCGTTGCAGGAACGCGTTGACCCGGAGCGTGGCGATCCCGGTGTCGTAATCGAAGGCGCTCTGATCGGCTTCGAACGCATCGTCGGCGTCCTGGATGATCCAGACCCGGTTGCCCCATCGCGTGGCCAGCCCGCGGACCGTGTTCATGTCGAACAGAAACAGCCCGCCGGGGCGGAGCGCGGCGGCGACGGCGCCCATCGCGCGGCGCAGCTCTCCTTCGTCGACGAGGTAGTTGAGGCTGTCGTAGAGGCACGTGGCCGCGTCCACCGGGTGCGGCAGCCGGAGGTCCCGCATGTCCTGCTCGAGCCAGTCCACGTGGACGCCGCTGCGGTCCGCGGCGGCCCGGGCCAGCGCGAGCATCTCCGGCGATTGGTCGATCCCGGTCATCTGCAGTCCCTGCCGGGCCATGGCGACGGCGAATTCGCCGCCGCCGCAGGCGACGTCGGCGAGCGTCCGGACGCCGCTGCCGTGCCGCTCCAGCACCGTGGAAACCCACGGGACCAGCAGCAGGCTGAACCGCCCCTGGCCGGCTTTGGCGTAGGCCTCCGCGTACCGACGATAGATGCTCACCGGCCGAGGGTTCGCCCGGTCCGGACGCCGTTCCTGTGACGGCCGCCGGGATTCGCGCGACCGCCTCCGGGGAAAAATTAACCGGAGGTGCGCGTTGGGCTTTGCGCGCCCCATTCGAACCGAGCATTGCGGGGGCATCCGCGACCGGGATGCTTCGAGGAGGCGGCATCTATATGGTGCAAACGGTTGTAATCGTCATTCTTCTCGCGCTCGATGCGGCCATCGTGTTGTCGAATCAGCCGGCGTTCCAGGGCGCTATGACGCTCAACGTGCCCGGCCTGTCGGGACAGGCGATCGTCGTGACGATGCAGATGCTGATGACCGCGGCCGGCGCCGCGCTCGTCCTCGCGTGGATCGCCGCGCTGGTCGACCGGGCGGCGCTCGACCGCCGCGTCCAAAACGACGAGCGCACGATGCGGGTGATGAGCGACGAGATGCAGCGCGTGAAAGCCAAGGCTTACGATCAGGAACGGCAGCCGCTCGAGGACATCCGGACGAAGCTCGAGACGCTCGATCGTGACATCCGCGGTCTGCGCGCCCGGCTCGACCGGGAGCCGCTGGCGAAGCCGGTGGACGCGCTGCCGAAAACGGCGGACGCGGTGCGCTGACGCTTGCTGCGGCCGGCGCCTTGAGGTATCTGCCCTCGAGGCGGGTCGCCCGGAGGTGGTGGATCATATGAGGAGTCGCTTCGGCGTCCGGCTCCTGGCCGGAGCCTTGATTGCCGCGGCCGCGGGCGCGGTGATCGCCGCGCAGGCCCAGACCCCGGCTCCGTCCGTGCGGGTGCTGGTGGACGGTCGGCCCGTGGCCTTCGACGTTCCTCCGGTCATGGTGTCGGGGCGGGTATTGGTGCCGCTCCGGGGCGTCTTCGAGCGGCTCGGGGCAGTCGTGACGTGGGATCCTGTAACGCAGACCGTCCTCGCCGCACGGGGGGACACGACAATGTCACTGCGCGTCGGTAGTCCCGCGGCCAGCGTGAACGGGCAGCCGACCACGATGGATGTGCCGGCGATTCTCGTCGGCGGCCGGACCATGGTGCCCCTGCGGTTTGTCAGCCAGGCGCTCGGGGCATCGGTCGGGTGGGATCCGGCCACGACGACGGTGCAGATCGGCAGCCAGGCGGCCACGCCGGTCCAGCCGCTGCCGCCGTCCCAGAATTATCCGGCCGCGCAGCCGCCGGCCGCGCCGGCGCCCACGTCCGCGACCGTGAACGGAACCGTGGTCAGCGTGAACGCCTCGGCCGCGCCGGGCCAGATCATGGTGCAGAGTGGAAATGCCGTCTATACCTATGCCGTGGCTCCGACGACGTCGATCATCCGTATCAACGCGGCCGACAACACGGGCGGCTCGGCGGCGCTCGCCGACATCAGGCCCGGCGATTTCGTCGAGGTGACCGTGGATCAGAACGGGGTCGCGCAGTCGGTCCGCGCGTCGTTCAAACAGGTGACGGGGAAAGTGCTCGCCACGACCAGCTCCGGCGTGGTGGTGCTGGAGAACGGCGATTCCTACCATTTGAGCGCGTTCGCGGTCGCGACGCGGGCGGGGGCTTCCGTGGCTCCCGCCACCGTCCATGCGGGCGACATGGTCACCCTGCGGGTGAACCCGCACACCAACGAAGTGTGGCAGATCACGATCCAGTAGCGGCACATCGGCACAGAACATCAGACCGGCGGCGGGTCCGATCGCGCCGCCGGTCGTGCGTCGGGCGGCCGAGATCGCGGCGATTCGGGACGAGGGTGTTCCCGCAAAGCACCTCCGAACTTGCCGGTGAACTCATGGCGACTTGCGTTGACATCCGCACGCGGACACGATTATAGTGTCGGCACGACGCACTGCCCACGTCGGTGCGGGAGTGCTGAGCGAGAACGGCGGGGGGCATAACACCTGCCGGGTGTCTGCGGTCGATAAAGGCAAACCCGCGGTGACGCGGGGACGCAAAGCCACGGGACCCTTCGCGTGGGTCAGCCGGGTTGCCGAAGCCGGACGTTGACTGGTCGTTCGGCTTTTGTCTTTGCAACTCGCACGAGAGGGGAGCAGCGATGGCTGTGGCCGGGATGGCGGCCGGTGCGCCGGTCGTGGATGACGGTGAGCAGCGGGCCGCGTTCACGGCGCGCCTCGCCGCCGCCGTCGAGATGCTCGCCGGCCCCATCGGAGCAGAATCCGCCCCCGCAATCGGCCGCGCGCTTCTCACGGTGACCGAGGTGCCTCGCGCGGCGGTCTTCTACCGCTCCCCGAGCGGTATCGTGAGTTGTCCGTGGAGCCACGGCCTATCGGACACCTACGTCCGTGAACTCGTCACCCCGGACGGCGTCAATCCGTGGGCGCACATCATGCGCCATCCCGAGCTGAGATGCATGGATCTGCCGAAGGGCGGGCGGACGGCTACTCCCGGCGCGTCGCTCGTGCGCGACATCCGCGAGTGGCCGTCCGGCAGTGCCGAGATTATCGATCGGGCCGAGCGGGAGGGTCTTCGCTCGATTTGTTCCTGGTCGCTGATTCGAGGCGGCCGGGTGGTCGGCGCGGTGGCGTACTACTATGATGCTCCTCACGCCTGCTCGGGGCCGGAACAGGAAGTCATGCACGCATTCGCGCTGCAGGCGGCGACCGTCATCGACCACGGGATCGCGCGTGCGCGCACCGAGACGACGACGGACGCGGCGGTCCGGACCGCCGCGCCGGCGGCGCCGGCACGGTCCGAGGGAGAGATTTTCCGGGTCGCCGAGTCACCGCGGATGCTCGAATCCGCCGCGCCTCATCTCACGGTGGTCCCGTTCGAGTCGCGCGAGCGGACTCCGGCGGTCTCACAACAGGATCTCGCACTCGGGCAGACGCCGCTCGCGGACGCATGGGCGTCGCTGGAGACAGCGTACCGCCGGCTGATCGAGGCGCAGGCGGCGCTCGTTGCGGAGACAGCGCGATTGACGGAGACACGGACCGAGCTCGACGCCGCGGAAGCCGCGCTGAACCGCGACCGGGAGCGGTTGGAGGAGGAGGAAGCGCGGGTCGCCGCGGCGCGGCAGGACGTGGAAATCGTGCGCGCCGAGGTGCGCGAGGCCGGCGCTGAGGTCGAGCAGCAGCAGAGGCAGTTGCTCGAGACCCGCCGAGCGGTCGACGAGGAGCGGGCGCGGCTCGCCGAAGCGCAGCGCGAGCACGCGGCGGAATTGAATCGGCTGGCCGATGGCCAAACAGAAGTTGAGGCGGAGCGGACCCGCCTCGCGGGCGAGCGGGCGCAACTGGCGGCGATCGGGGCGGAACTGGCAGACGAGAAAGCGCGACTCTCGGAAAGCGAGGGCCGGTTGCGCGAGGAGGGCGACCGCGTCGCGGCAGCGCGGCAGGAGCTCGCGGCCGAAGAGGTCCGGCTCGCAGCGGACAAGGCGTCGCTTGAGGCCGAGTCCCGGCGGCTCGCGGAGGCCCAGGCGGCCGCCGCCGCCGAGAATGATCGGTTGGCGGGCCGGCAACGATATCTGGATGCCGAGCTGGCCAGGCTGACGGTCGAGCGTCAGGAGCAGGAACGGGAGGCTGCGCACGCGGGATCGCTCGAGGCCGGCACCGGCGAGGCTGCTACCGATGAGGCTGCGCGACAGCTGCCGGCCGCGGCGCAACGGGGGACGGACGACGATGTGGCGCCCGCGGCGGAGGCGCAGGCGGATGGGGATGCCGGCCGAGAGGCCGGTCATGAAACGCCGCCGGATGCCAAGATGGCCGACGTTCCGGCGCCGGAGGCCGCCGGAACGACCTACAAGGTGCTCGTCGAGCGAGCCCGCGCCGCGGGCCTGCCGAACGGCGACGGCCAGATCACCGCGGTGGCGCAGTTGCTCGACCTGCATGACGGCCATGCCTCCGGGTACGGCGCGCGTCTGGCGGAATGGGCGGAGGCTCTGGCCCGGGCGCTCTCGTGCTCGACCGAGGAGATCCAAGCCGCACGCCGGGCCGCGTTCCTCCACGACATCGGCAAGATCGACGTGCCGGAGACGACGTTGAGAAAGGCGACGGGGCTGACCGCCGACGAGGACGCCATGCTGCGCGACCAGCCGATCGCCGCCTACCGGATGCTCCACGACGTCCCCGGATTGGGCGATGTCGCGACGATCCTCCGGCATCGGTTTGAACAATGGAACGGGACCGGTCGCCCGGACGGGCTCAAAGGAGACCTGATTCCCCTGGGCGCGAGGATCCTTGCCGTGGTTGAAACCTATGGCGAAATGCTCACCGGCCGTCCCGGAGGCCCGAAGCTGTACTATCGCGACGCGATCTCTGTTCTGAGAGGCCGGGCCGGAACGCGGTTCGATCCCAAGGTCGCCGATACGTTCTGCCAGGTCGTCGCGCCCGGAATCGAGCGATAACACCGCTAAGCGAAGACACCGGCGCCCCCGTGTCGTTCCAGAGGGCCGGTCGGGTCGCGCGTCTATCGCCGGTTTCACATGGGTATTTATGAAGTTTGTCAACGCTCCATTCATCGCCGCCGGTCGGGTTGCGGAAAAAGGGGGCGGAAATCTCTCTTGAGTGCCGCCGGTTTGTCGGCAATTCTCGGCCACCTGAATCGGTTTCTGGTCCCGCAGAGGAAGCCCGGCTCCGGCGTTGCCGCCCGCGACGGCGCGCAGGGGGACGACGGGACATCCGCGCCGGTGCGGCAAGAGGCCGCGCTCCGGGCGACCGAGACGGCGCTCGCGTCCAGCCTGGACGTACGGGTGGTCCTCAGCGTCCTCGTTGACCAGACGATCGGCCAACTCCGGGCCGATGCCGCCGACGTCCTTCTGCTCGATGCATCCACCCAGACGCTGAAGTACGCCGCGGGGCGGGGTTTCCGAACCACGGCGGCGCCGCACCACACGCTGCACCTCGGGACAGGTCATGCCGGGCGGGCCGTCCTCGAGCGCACGCGGGTCAGTGTTCCAAACCTTCGTGGTCAGATCGACGACCCCGTCCGGCAGCGGTTGTTCGCCGAGGAGAAATTCCGCGCCTACGACGCGGCGCCGCTGATTGCCCGGGGACACGTCAAAGGGGTCTTGGAAGTCTTCCACCGCGCGCCCGCGGCGCGGGAGGAGCCGTGGTTTGACTTACTCGAGGCGCTGGCGGGGCAGGCGGCCATCGCCGTCGATAATGCCGCCCTCTTCGGGGAGCTGCAGCGAACGAACATGCAACTGACGCTCGCCTATGATCGCACGATCGAAGGATGGTCCCGGGCGCTGGACCTGCGCGACAAGGAGACCGAAGGACACAGCGAGCGCGTCGCGGAGATGACCGTTCAACTTGCGCGCGCCCTGGCCGTGCCGGAGGCCGAGATCATCCACGTCCGGCGCGGGGCTCTGCTGCACGACATCGGCAAGATGGCCCTTCCCGACAGCATGCTGTTCAAACAGGGCCCGTTGACCGACGAGGAGTGGGTCATCATGCGCCTGCATCCCATTCACGCCTACGAATTGCTCGCCCCAATCGACTACCTGCGTCCGGCGGTCGACATTCCATACTGCCATCACGAGAAGTGGGATGGGACGGGGTATCCCCGCGGCCTCAAGGGCGAACAAATTCCATTGGCGGCGCGCATCTTCGCGGTTGTAGACGTCTTGGACGCCCTCCGCTCGGACCGGTCCTACCGCCGTGCGTGGACCGACGCGAGGGCGCGCGAATATCTCCGGACACGCTCCGGCACCTCCTTCGACCCGGGGGTCGTGAAGGCACTCCTGGCGCACACCGAGGCGGCCGGCTAAGCAAGACCGGGGAGCGTGTAACGCATCGGCCGCGTGTGTGATCGTGCCGCCCGCCGTGCCGCGAAAAATGGCACCGTCTTGAAATCTATGCTACCCTAGAAGGGTACCTTCGAGCGTCCGGCCGAGCGCACGGTTTTCCCCGAAGACCTCGACGATACGCGGCCTCTGATTCGATCGCAACGAGAGGACTGATGCGATGCGAAGGGATCAACGTCAAACCGGCAGTGCCCGTACCGCCAAGCCGACTAAGATGGAGTTGGTCCGCGCAGCCATGGGGCGGGTGCAACCGGGGCCCTTCCCCTGGGACCTGTCGATGCCGGACACCAGGAAGCCATCCAATAGGGAACTGCGCCGGTCGTTTGGGATCAAGTTTGCGACGCAGAAACGATAGGTATCGTGGACACCCTGAGGCGTCCCATCAACGCGGCCGCGCTCGAAGCGCGGGAGCGGACCGCGCGGATTCGCGCCGCGGCCCGCAAAGGCCGGACCACGGCGGAGATCGCCGAAACGTATGACTTCCCGCTCAAGATGGTGGAGCAGATCCTCGCGCCTGTCGCCGACGTGCGGCTGTCCGACCCCGCGCATCTGCTGAACGACCGCGCCGTGGCGGCGGGACTTCCCGCCGCGGACATTCAAGTGTACTGGGCGGG
>DASYZR010000148.1 GCA_035945995.1 bacterium | reverse complement strand
CGCTACGGCGGCGACGAGTTCATGGTGCTGCTCCCGCACACGCCGCGCACGGCCGCCGCCGACGTCGCCGAGCGGATCCGCCGCACCGTCGAGAGCACGCCGCTTCTCGTGGGCCGGGAGGTCACGTCGGTGACGGTGAGCCTCGGGGTGGCCGGCTTTCCGGAAGACGGGGACACGACAGTCACCCTCATCGACGCCGCCGACCGCAACATGTACCGGGTCAAGCAGGCCGGCGGCAACGCCGTCGCCGTCGCGGTGCCGTAGGCCGGGACCGTCATGGCCTTGTCCTGCGGCCTCGTCGGCCTGCCGAATGCCGGCAAGTCCACGCTGTTCCGCGCTCTGACGGCCGCCCCGGCCGAGATTGCGCCGTATCCCTTCACCACCATTGCCCCCGGGGTCGGGGTGGTCCCCGTGCCCGACGCGCGCCTCGAGGCGGTCGCGCGCGTCACCAAGCCGGAGCGCGTCGTGCCGGCGACGATCGAGCTCGTCGACATCGCCGGCCTCGTGCGCCACGCACACCGGGGAGAAGGACTCGGGAACCGGTTTCTCGCCCGCATCCGCGAAGTCGATGCGATCGTACACGTCGTCCGGTGTTTCGGCGGACCGGTCGCGCACGTCGAGGGCGGCGTGGACGCGATTCGCGACATCGAGATCGTGGAAACCGAGCTCATCATGGCGGACCTCGAGACGGCGCAGCGGGCGCGGGCGGAAGTGGCGCCGCGGGCCCGGACGGGCGACCGAACGGCGCGGGACGAGGAGGCGGTCCTCGCGCCGCTCGAGACGCACCTCGCCGCGGGCCGTCCCGCCCGGACGTTCGCTCCCCTGCGGATTCCCGCGGAAGCCGCGGAGTCCGCGCCGGCGCCGGGAGGACCGCCGTCAGGGAGCGCCCAGACGATCGGCCGGCTCCACCTGCTGTCATCGAGACCGGTGCTCTACGTCGCGAATCTCGACGAAGCGGAACTGTCCGCGAGCCCATGCCTGGACCGGGTCGCGCGGCGCGCCCGCGGGGAGGACGCAGGAGCGCTCGGCCTCTGCGCGCGCCTCGAACTGGAATTGAGCGAGCTCGACGCCGCGCAGGCGGCGGAGTTTCTGCAGGCCCTCGGCCTGGCCGAACGAGCGCTGCCGCGGCTCGTGCGGGCGTGCTTCGACCTGCTGCGTCTCAGGACGTTCTTTTCGATCGCCTCCCGCGAAGTGCGGGCGTGGACCGTGCGGGCGGGAACGCGGGCGGCGCAGGCGGCCGGTCGGATCCACACGGACATGGAACGCGGCTTCGTCCGCGCCGAGGTCGTTGCCGCCGGCGACCTGGTGGCGTGCGGCTCCCTTGCCGCCGCGCGCGAACGCGGGCTCGTGCGGCTCGAAGGGCGCGCATACGAAGTGGCGGACGGGGATGTGATCACGTTTCGGTTCGCCCCCTGACCCGGTCCTGTGGTATAATGGCGCGGTCAGACAAGGCACCTGGTGCCTTCCTGCCCTGCCCCGTGTCGCCCGGCGCGTCGCGGCAGGGCCGCCCGGACGTCGCTCCGGCAGCCCATCAGGAAGGATGTGGAGCAGAATTGGCCACGTATGAGATCGTCGTCGTGCTGCGTCCCGACCTCGACGAGGAGGCCGCCGCGGCGGCCATCGCGCGTGTCCACCAACGGATCGCCGAGTACGGCGGCACCGTCGCCACCACGGACCGGTGGGGAAAGCGCCGGCTCGCCTACCCCATTCAGAAATACCGCGACGGATACTACGTGCTGTCGGTCTTCACGCTCGAATCCGGACAGGTGGCCCGCCTTCGCCAAACGCTGGGCCTCAACGAGAACCTGCTGCGCTTCGTCGTCTCCGAACACCATCCGGCTCCGGTCCGCCCGGCCGCACCCGCGGCGGCTCACGCCGGCGCGCCTGCGGCGGCGGCTCCAACTCCGGCGGCTCCAACCCCGGCGCCCCCGGCGCCGGCGGCCCCCGCGGCCACCCCGCCGCCGTCTTCGGACGGCCAATCCGCCGCGGTGGTGACGGAACGCGCCGATGTATAACCGCATCATCCTCATTGGCCGGCTGACGAGAGACCCGGAGCTGCGGTATGTGCCGAGCGGCGCCCCGGTCGCGAGTTTCACGCTTGCGGTGGACCGGCCGTTCAAGGATCAGCAGGGGAACCGCGAAACCGACTTCATCGACGTGGTGGCGTGGCGCAAGCTCGCCGAGCAGGTGAGCCAGTACATGACCAAGGGCCGGATGGTGGCCGTCGAGGGCCGTCTGCAGATTCGGTCGTACGAAACCCAGGACGGGCAAAAACGCAAGGTGGCCGAGGTCGTGGCGGACGGGGTTCGGTTCCTCGACCGCGCGCGGCCCGGAGCCGGCCCGGTGGAGGCGGCGGCCCCCGCCGCCGGCGCGGGCGACGAGTCCGCGCAGGGCGGTCCGGACGAGGACGTGCCGTTCTAACGACGCATGACGATGGAGGGAGGCAATGCCTGAACCGAAGGAGCGGGAAAGCCGGCCGCGCCGCGATTACCGGCGGAGGCCGAAGCGCAAAGTCTGCTCGTTCTGTGCCGAGAAGGCGACGTACATCGATTACAAGGAAGTGAATCGCCTCCGCCGCTTCGTCACGGAACGGGGCAAGATTCTGCCGCGGCGCGTCTCGGGCAACTGCGCGCGCCATCAGCGGGCGCTCGCCGTCGCGGTCAAGCGCGCGCGGGAGCTGGCGCTCCTGCCCTACACCGGCGAGTAGGAGCATCCCGGACCCCCCGCCGTCCCCCGGGGTCCGTTCGGACCGAGATACGGTGGCTTCGCACACACGGCGGCATCCCACCCGCGGCCTGACCGAAGGCGCGATCCTCGCCGCGCTCACGGCGATCATCGCGGCGGCCGGTCTGCTCGCGCCGCCCGTGGCCTTGTTGCTGGCTCCGCTGCCGATCATGCTGCTCGTGATCCGGTGGGGCATGCGCATCGCCGTGCTGGCCGGCATCATCGCGGCGGCCGCGCTCTTCCAGTTCACCGGACCGCTCAACGCCGTATCCGCCGTTGCGATGTTCGCGCCGCTCGGCCTGGCGCTCGGTTGGGGAGTCCGCCGCGGCCTGGCGGCGCAGTGGACGATCCTGACCGGCGCCGTGGCGTTTCTCCTGGCGTCGCTCGCCATGCTGGCCGCGGCCGGCGCGCTGATGCATCAGGACGTGATGGGCGATTTCATCAGGGCCCAGGTCCAGGCGATGCAGATGTCCGTGGACCTCCAGCGGCGGCTCGGGGCCCCGGGCACCCAGGTCGAGGAACTCCGGAAGATGATCGCGATTCTGCCGCAGTTCCTGCGCACCGCGCTGCCCGTGGCGCTCGGCTTCGGCGCGCTGCTGTGGTCCTATCTCTGCTACGCGGTGGCGCGCTCGGTGCTGCGCCGGGTCGGGCACCCGCTGCCGGCGATACCGCCCATCGGCACGTGGCGCCTGTCGGCCGCCCTCGCGTCGGTGATGCTGTGGGCCGGCGCGATCCTGTCACTCGGCGCCCTCCGGGCGCCGCAATTCGGCGGCGCGGCACTCGACGCGATGCTGGTCAACCTCTTCGCCTTCGGCTTCCAGGGGGTGCTGGTCGGCGTCGCGTGGGCCAACCGTCGCGGGTATCCCCGGCTCGTGCAAATTCTGTTCGGGGTCATGCTGTTGGTCGCGGGCGTCCTGCCCCTGATGGGACTCGCGATCCTGGGAATGCTGGACACCTGGTGGGACTTCCGCCGGCTCACTCCGCCGCGAGGAGGCACCGCGCCGGGTGCTCCGGCGCCGGCGTCGAAGGAGATGGGCGGCGGCCCCGCCGGGCCGGACGGGCAGCCGATGGGCCGCACGACCAAGGTGGTGCATCAGCGGTGAAGGTCATCCTCTTGAAGGACGTGCCCGCGCTCGGCCATACAGGCGACGTACGGGACGTCAAGGACGGTCACGCGCGCAACTACCTGCTGCCGCGCGGGTTGGCCGCGCCGGCGACGGACGCCAGCCTGCAGGCGCTCGAACAGACGAAGGCGGCGGCGGGCCGCCGCGAGGCGCGCGTCAACCAGGAATTGATCCGGCTCAAAGGCCGCCTCGAGGCCCTCGTCGTCGAGGTCCGCGCGCGCGCCGGCGAGGACGGCCGCCTGTTCGGCTCGGTGACGGCGCAGGACGTCGCCGACGCCATTGAGCGGCAGGGCGTCGACATCTCGAAGAAGCAGATCGAGCTCGAGGAACCGATCAAGAACACCGGATTCTATAGAGTACCGGTGCGCCTGCATCCGCGGCACACCGCGATGGTGGAAGTGAACGTCATCGCCGGGTAGGGCGAACGGTCGCGGGCGAACCGCCGGCGCCGGAACGCCGTAATCCGGGCACGAAGGGTCACCGGGGGGAGCGCATGAAGCGCCTGGGCGTGATCGTGCTGGCCATCGCGTTGGCGGCGCCGCCGGCCATCGCATCGTCCGATCCGATGTTTCTCGTCGTGCCGGGCCGGCGCATCGGTCCCGTCACCATCGGCATGCACCTCAATGCCGTCGAAGAGATCCTCGGCCACCCTTCCCGCGTGGATTCCGACGGCCGCACGCAGTGGTACGAGTGGAAGTCGCCGGACAACCGGCTCCGCTCGATCGCCGTCGAAACCCTCCAAGACACCGTCGTGCTCATCAGCCTCGCCCACGACCCCAGGTACCGTACACGCGAGGGCTGGGGGGACGGCGACACGCTCGAGGCCGTGGAACGGGTATGGGGGCGGGCTCCATCCGTCATTCACCTCAGCGGGTTCGGGATCGCGCAGTACCGAAAGAAGGGCATCGCGTTCGTGACGGACGGCACCCGACACGTCACCGGCATCGTGATCGCGCCGGCGCTTTAACCGCGGCCTCGCCCGGTCCCCAGGATATCCAGAACCTGTGCACGAAAAATCCGCCGTTAATCACAAGATTTTTCGGTAATTCCCCCAACGCGTCAACAAGGACAAAATAGCCGGCGAATTGCATCTACTGGCTCGCACATGCGACGTCAATCGCGTCCTCACGTGGTATGGACGCATGCCGAACATATGTTCTATAATCGGGGCAGGCCCGTGACCCGGGAGTCCACGTGAGCATCGTCCACCAGCTGGAACGGGTTCCACCACAAAACCTCGAGGCCGAGCAGGGCGTGCTCGGCTCGATGCTGCTCGACCGGGACGCCATCGCCCGCGCGGTCGAAGGGCTGCGCGCGGAGGACTTCTACCGCGACGCGCACCGCGTGATCTTTCAAGTCATGGTCGAGTTGTTCGAGCGCGGAGAGCCGGTCGACCTCATCACCGTCACCAACCGGCTCGCCGGGACCGGCAAGCTCGACGACACCGGCGGCGCCACCTACCTCGCCGCGCTGCCCAACACCGTCCCCACCGCCGCCAACGTCGACTTCTATGCAAACATCGTCCTCGAGAAATCGATGCTCCGCGCGTTGATCAACGCCGGCACCCGCATCGCCGCCATGGGCTACGACGGCGCCGACGACGTCGCGGCGATGATCGATCTGGCCGAAAAGCTCGTCTACGGCATCGCCTCGCGCCGCAACGTCCAGGACTTCGAGGCGATCAAGGAAATCCTCAAGCAGAGCTTCGAGAAGATCGACCGGCGCTATCAGGAAAAGGGCACCATCACCGGCGTCGCGACCGGCTTTTCCGATTTCGACATGCTGACTTCCGGGCTCCAGCCGGCGGACATGGTGGTCGTCGCCGCCCGCCCCTCTGTTGGAAAAACCACACTCAGCCTCAACATCGCGCAGCATGCGGCACTCCAGAGCAAGATCCCGGTCGCGATCTTCAGCCTGGAGACGAGCAAGGAACAGCTCGTGCAGCGCATTTTGTGCTCAGAGGCGCAGGTGGACAACAGCAAACTCCGCACCGGCTTTCTCGCCGACGAAGACTGGCGGAAGCTCGCGCGCGCCATGGGCGGCCTCAGCGAGGCGCCCATCTTCATCGACGACTCCGCGACGCTCTCGCTCATCGAAATGCGCGCCAAGTCCCGCAAGCTCAAGGCCGAGCACGGGCTCGGCCTGATCGTGGTCGATTACATCCAGATGATCCAGTCGTACAAGCGGTCGGAAAACCGCACGCAGGAGCTGAGCGAAATCGCCCGCGGGATCAAGTCGCTGGCGAAGGAGCTCGACGTTCCGATCATCGCGATCTCCCAGCTCAGCCGCGCGGTGGAAACCCTGGGGCAGAAGCGGCCGATGCTGAGTCATTTGAGAGAGAGTGGCGAAATCGAGCAAGTGTCCGACCTCGTCGTGTTTCTCTACCGCGAAGACTACTACGATCAGGAAAAAGCACAGAAGGAGAACAAAGAGAACATCTGCGAGCTCATCATCGCGAAGCACCGCAACGGGCCCATCGGCACCGTGGAGCTGTACTTCCACAAGGAACACAGCCGGTTCGCAAATCTGGAGAAGCGGCGCTAAATTACAACTGTAGTAGTAGTCTAGTACTGTAGTAGTGGAGGCGTTCCGGACCCAATCGGGGTGGGGTGATGGCCCGCCCTGAAAGGGATACTGAATCGATTGGGATCGGAACGCGAATGGTGAGAGGAGAATTTCCAGCGTTGCGGTTCTGATGTATCCGCGCAGCGGATTTAGTTCAACAAAGCGATGGAGCCGACGCAAAATACGCGCGGCTCATCGCTACGCCGATAGGCGTCTAAACGGAGGCAAACGATGACACGAGTTCGCGTTGAGGGCTTCACCATCTCGCTCGACGGATACGGAGCAGGTCCGAATCAAGACATCAACAATCCGCTCGGCGTTGGCGGGACGGAACTGCACCAGTGGCTAGTCCCAACACGCACGTTCCAGCGGGTCTTGTTCGGCAAGGACGGCGGTACGACCGGGGTTGACGATGATTTCGCCGCCCGTGGCTTTCAGAATGTTGGGGCCTGGATTCTTGGGAGGAACATGTTCGGACCCATTCGTGGGGACTGGCCGGACACAAACTGGAAAGGCTGGTGGGGAGACAATCCACCGTATCACGTTCCAATCTTCATCTTGACCCATCATGCTCGTCCCCCCATCGAGATGGAAGGCGACACGACGTTCCACTTCATAACAGGAGGCATTCGCGAGGCGCTCGACCGTGCACGCGAGGCCGCTGCCGGAATGGACGTGCGGATCGGCGGTGGGCCGGACACAATCCAGCAGTATCTTCGTGAGGGCCTCGTTGATGAACTGCACATTGCTATCGCGCCGGTCCTTCTCGGCCGGGGGGAACCGCTGTTCGAAGGGGTTGACTTGCGGGCTCTGGGATACGAATGCGTTGAATTCGTAGCGTCGGAGAAAGCCACGCATGTCGTCCTACGGGTGCCAGGGCACACGGACGCCTAACGAAACGTTGCAGCCGCCAAACCGCACGTGACGGTAGACCCCGAATTCGTAACAGGAAACTCGGGCGCTTTCGGTTGAACGCTGAGCCGTTACGTTGACCCATGGAAAAGCATTCATTACCTGAAGACCTACGGTCCAAGGCTTCAACAGCTGGCGGAGAACAAGCGTGGCTGATGGCGGATGTCGAGGACATAATTTTGGCGGCCCGTAACCTTGCAATGACATGCATCGGTGGTCAGGTACAATTCCGATTCCCCGGAGGCACATGCGAAGCCTACAGGGTCAACTTTGATTCTACAGAACGGCAACCGGGCGAAACATGGCCAGCGTATGTATTGAGGTCGGCTGAGGGCCATTCGGCAGCCCCAGTGCTTGCAACCAATGGCTTGACGACGGTGCGAAGGATCCGCCGCCTGTGAAAGTCACGGTAGTCTCACTTCCGAAATAAAGGTCTTAGCCAAGGGTGTTTCTACTACCTCAACGTCGCACGCGCGTTCGTCCTTTGGGGGCGAATCAGCCCCCTATCGGAAATGGCCAACTATCCCGATCGTCCGAGGGGTGGCGAGGCCCGAAATGGCCAACTATCCCCGGATAAATGGCCAACTACAATCGAATCCTACAGTTGTCTTGTAGGTTTCCATTATGATTGGACATTTACCAGTAGACACCGGCCGCGGGGCGAACTGGGCAGTTGGTTGGGCGCCCATTTTCCCGACATCGCGGTGTCTACATCATCGACGGCTCTGACGATCGGGACGTCGATGGATGTCATGTTGGGCGGGTGTGAGCATCCCGCGTACAGAGGGAGCCAGATATGATCCTCAAGGACAAGATTGCGGTGATCTACGGAGCCGGCGGTGGGATCGGCGGTGCTGTCGCACGCGCTTTTGAGCGCGAGGGCGCCAAGGTTTTTCTCACCGGGCGCCACCGGGCGCCGGTCGAAGCGGTCGCCAAGGACATCGTTTCCGCAGGCGGATTCGCCGAGGCAGCTGAGGTCGATGCTCTCGACGAGAAAGCTATCGACAAGCATCTACAGTCCGTAATCGATAAGGCGCGCCGCGTCGATATCTCGTTCAACGCCGTCGGGATCCCGAATGCGAGGATTCTGGGTGTGCCTCTGGCCGAGCTGGATCTCGAGCACTTCTCCCTGCCGATCACGAGCGGCGTTACGTCGTACTTCCTGACCGCACGCTTGGCAGCCCGGCGGATGATCGCGAACAAATCGGGGGGGATCATGACCGTCACCGCAATCCACTCGCGGGAGGGCCTCCCCTTGGTGGGAGGCTACGGTCCGGCGCAGGCCGCCACGGAGGCACTCACTCGAGATCTATCTGCCGAGCTCGCTCCTCACGGCATTCGCGTGGTCGGTCTGCGACCACAGGCCATGCTGGAGACACGCACGATCAAGGACGCCTTCGAGCCTCGCGCCAAGGCATCAGGAATGATCTGGGAACAGTGGCAACAGATGCTCGCAAGCACGACCCACGGGAAGCGGCTCATGACGCTTGAGGAGATGTCAAACGTGGCGGCTTTCATGGCGTCCGACAAGGCGAGCGCGATGACGGGAACTACCGTCAACCTGACCATGGGCAGGCTGGATGATTAGAGGCTCAGCGACCCCGGCCTTGCCAAGAGCGCGCGTCTACGCCCGAGGAGCGATGCGACACCAAATACATTTTCGAATTGACCCAGGAGAACACCGCATGAAACCGCTCTACACCGCAGTTGTTACCGCGCGCGGCGGGCCGCGATGGCTGCGCACGCGCCACCGAGCCGCCGCTCGACCTGCCGCTCGCCACACAAGTCGCTCGGCGGACCAGCGGTGGTCGAGGCTGAGGTGGTATCGCAAACACGATTCCCGAAACAACTTGCACACACGTGCAAACATTCAGGATGGTTAGTCTGCAATCCGGAAGTAATTTTGCGAACGTTTGCCGACCAACCGCTATGCAGGAGTGCCACACGGCATCAACACAAGAATGCGACATACACGCGACCTGACAGACGAACAGTGGAACACCCTTGACCCTCTAATCCCGAAACCAAGAAGACGATGTGATGGCCGAGGGCAACCCTGGAAAAGCCGGCGGTCCGTCCTGGAAATCGAGAGGATGCGCGTTCGGCCGATTTTGCTACCGGGGATTAGTTGGCCACATGCGAACAGTTTGTAACCTTCGGCCCCACCGAGTACCGCAGCCGATTGCTCCATGCAACAATGAGTGGGGATCCGAATTGTCAAAGCACAGCGAGACCGTAGGAGCGCACCTTCCCGCGCCGCTCGTCTTCGCCGGCCTCTTCGCCGTCGGCC